>CANGOX010000095.1 GCA_947455605.1 Chitinophagaceae bacterium | reverse complement strand
TCTCTTAGCGAGAAAAAAGCCGCAGATTCGCAGATTATTGGATTAATCTGCGAATCTGCGGCTCAAAAAATACCTTCCCCGATCCTAATTTTCGTTCGCCTTGAGTACCCTCAAAATATTCCCTCCCATCATTTTCGTAACATCCTTTTTACTATACCCTCTTTCTAATAAAGCTTTTGTAATAAGCGGGTAACTGGTAACATCATCCAGCTGCTGTGGCGCCACACTGATGCCGTCAAAATCAGAACCCAGTCCCACATGGTCTACACCGATCAGTTTTACAATATAATCGAGAAGATCCAGCAACATACTTAAAGGTGGTTTGTTAGCCTGTACTTGCGGTGCATATTTTTCAGAAATCAAGGTAAGTGCATAATCGCGCTGCACGCCAGATTTTATTAATGAGTCAAGTTCTTTTGCATGTGACAAGGCAAATTTTGTTTCTTTTCTCATAAAACTGCTGTCTACAAACCCGGCATAAAAATTCAGATCTATCACGCCACCATTTTTTCCGATAGCAAGGATCTGTTCATCTTTCAGGTTTCTGAAAACAGGACATAGTGTATACGCATTGCTATGAGAAGCGATCACCGGTTTGGTTGTGGTATTGATCACATCCCAGAAAGTCTGTTCGCCCACATGAGATACATCTACCATCATACCCAGGTCATTCATACGCTTTACCACTTGTTTGCCAAAATCAGTTAAACCCTTATGAGCTTTCGCGAGACTGTCTTTCTTTGAAGTTTCCAACATGGCAGAAGTAGCCCAGGAAGGGGAGTTGTTCCAGGTAAGTGTCATATACCTTGTGCCACGTGCATACATTTTGTTGAGGTTGTCTAAATTATCTTCCATCATATGTCCGCCTTCCACACCAAACATGGCAGCCAGTTTTCCTTCTTTTACTGCTTTCTTTAACTCTTTTGAATTTCTTACGATAGCTATCTTATCCGGGTTGCGGCTTACCACGGCATCCAGTGTATCCATCTCCTGGTTGGCCCAGGCATTGGGGTTGGCTTTATTGCCATCACACCAGATAGAAAAGATCTGTACATCCAGTCCGCCCTGTTTATACCTTTTGAGATCAGAATGGGTTCGGCCTTTCAGGTCATTATCCATGCTTACTTTTTTTTCCATACAGGCTGTAAGGATATCGTTATGCGAATCCACTACAATGGCTTTGGCATGTACCTTTTGATAATCCTGTGCATGAACACAAACAGGAATGAGCAGGAAAATTAATTTTTTAAGCATAGCGTGTTATTGTGAGATGAGGGTTTGTAATTGTTTGATGATATTTTCAAACTGATCTGAATAGTTATTGCAAAGTATGATCAATGTTGCTTTCTTCCCCAGAAAACGCATGATCTCTGTTTTGTATCCCGGGTTATCGCCATTATGCCATACGATCTTTCCGGCTGAATGATCGCTGATAATCTCCCATCCAAAACCATAGGAAGATATTTTACCATTCTTTAATATCATTGGGGTAAATGCCTCTTCCAATGTTTGTTGACTGATCAGTTTATCTGTATATAATGCCTGATCCCATTTTAAAAGATCTTCTGCCGTAGAACTGATACGTCCCGGTCCTTTACGATTACCCAGCCAGATAGTATAGTTGGAAGATGGGAATGAATCTGCACGGATAAATGCATTCTTCTCCTTCACATAAATATGACCGATGGCAAAATTTTTAACCGCTGCTTTTTGCGCAAGGGTCCTGATTGCCGTATGCTTCATGCCCAGTTTATGAAAGATCTCTGTATTAGCTAATTCAATAAAATCTCTGCCGCTGGCTTTTTCAGCAATACTGGCCAATAATACATACCCTGTATTGCTATAAGTATATTTTGTGCCGGGCTCAAATAATTTTGGAGGAGCATATTGATTGAGATAAGCAATGATATCTTCATTACCTGCCACTTTATTTTTATCCCAATGCTGATCCATAATATCCTGGTAATCGGGTAATCCGGATGTATGTGTTAGGAGATTCCGAATAGTGAGGCTTTTGTATGGGATGCTGAGGTATTTTTCAACAAGGTCATCATACTGCAATAACCCTTTTTCTTTCAGCATCATGATCACCATGGCGGTGAACTGTTTGCTTACGGAAGCCAGTTCGAAAATATCTGTTTTTTGTAGAGAGATCTGCTCTGCAAACTCGCGATAACCAAACGCTTTTTCATACTTTACTTTACCTTTTTCAGCGATCAATATCACGGCATTAAATTGGTTATTGTTTACTGCAGACTGAATAATAGAATCAATCTTTGTGTAATTGATCTGCTGTGCATCAACAGATGTACACACAAAAAACAATAAGGCTGCTAGGATTTTTTTCATTAATTGTTTTTCAGACGTAAAGTTAAACCTGCTCTTGTGCCATTGTGTTTGCTGTCATCCACAGTAACCTGCCCATTCACTAATACATATTTGAATCCGGTTGTGTATTGATGTGGTTTATCATAAGTAGACTGGTCCTGTACCTTGTCTGCATCAAAGATCACAATATCTGCCGCAAAGCCTTCACGTAATAAACCACGGCCCTGTAACTGAAATTTTTGTGCAGGCAGGGAAGTCATCCTGCGAACTGCTTCTTCCAGTGAGATCACTTTTTCATCCCGCACATATTTACTCAATACCCTTGCATTGGTGCCATATCCTCGTGGATGCGGATTACCCGAACCATATACCCGGATACTGGCATCACTTGCAAACATATTAAATGGGTATTGCATGATCGCTTTTACATCTGCATCACCCATACCATGAAACACCATGCCCGCGCCACCCTGCTCCATCATTTCAATAATGGTTTCGGCCTCTTCTCTGGCTTTGTGTTTTCTGCCTTTCAGTAAATTTACTTCTTCTATACTTTTGCCGTTATAACTGCTGTCTGAACGAAAAGAAGCCACTACCGGGTAGCTGAAATTTTTCAGTTTCCTTCTCTTAAGTTTTTTCAGCATGTACTCGCTTACCTGTTTTCTGATCTCCGGTCTTGCCAGTCGCGCTTTAATGGAATCCTGTCCATCTGCCAAAACCCAATCAGGTATTAAAGTGCTTAAAGAGGTACTACTGGCCGTATAGGGATATTGATCAATTGTTACATCCAGCCCTTCCTGCCTGGCTTTGATGATCATGGGAATGGTTTCTTTACTGCGGCCCCAGTTCTGCTGGCCACTTAATTTGAAATGAGAGATCTCAACGGGCATCTTTGCCTCACGTCCTATATGCAGGGCTTCTTCAATGGCATTGGTTACGCTGTCGCCCTCATCTCTCATATGACTTGCATACACTCCATTATATTTAGAAGCGGCTTTAGCCAAACGAACCACTTCTTCTGTTTTGGAATAAGTGCCGGGTATATATATTAATCCCGTTGATAAACCCACAGCTCCATCTTTCATGGCCTGTTCTACAATGGATTCCATTTTCTTCATTTCTTCTTCCGAGGGGTCACGGTTGGCAGAACCCATGGCTGCTTTACGTACATCATTATGACCGATAAGGGTAGCTACATTGATGGAGAGTTTCAAACTGTCCAGCATCATAAAATATTTCGCAATATTCACATTCGAGCCACCGCAATTACCGGTAACCACGGTGGTAACTCCATCATAAATAAAATTATCAGCAGTGGGCTGTCTTTTTTCTTCTCCCTCAATATGGGTGTGTACATCAATAAATCCCGGGGCTACGATCAAACCACTGGCATCAATGGTTTTGGTGGCGGTCCATTTGGCCAGTTTTCCTATGGCCACGATCTTGCCACCCTGAACCGCAATATCTCCATAAACCCAGCTATTGCCGGTTCCGTCGAGTATTTTACCGTTTTTGATCAGAATATCGGCCTGCTGGGCCTGTAAAGAAGACGAAAACACTACCATTAACAGGAAAATCGATCGCATAAGCTGTTTTTAGGGTTCTTGAAATTAAGTAATCTCTGATTAGTCTGTGCGCTTCCCTTGTAAAACAGTAATTTTGCCATCCTTAAAAAAGTGATATGCTTGATAAGCTTGATGCAATAAAGGCCCGGTTTGAACAGGTAGGAATTGCCTTAACCAACCCGGAGATCATAAATAACCAGAAAGAATTTGGTGCCTATAGCAAGGAATACCGTTCGCTGGAAAAGATCGTACAGCCTTATGAGGAGTACAGGAAAGTGCTGGATGAACACCAGTTTGCCAAAGAAGCACAGAGCAGTTCTGATGAAGAAATGCGCGAACTGGCTAAAATGGAACTGCCTGCATTGGAAGAAAGAAAGACCATTCTTGAAAAATTCCTGACCAAATTATTGATACCCAAAGATCCGCAAGATGATAAGAATGCCATCCTTGAGATCCGTGCCGGTACCGGTGGTGATGAAGCCAGCTTGTTTGCTGGCGACTTACTGGGTATGTATCTCCGCTACTGCTCACGCAAGGGCTGGAAAACAGCCGTTGTTAGTGAAAGTGAAGGAACAGTGGGCGGCTATAAAGAAGTGATCCTGGAAGTAACGGGTGAAGATGTTTATGGAACCCTGAAATTTGAAAGTGGTGTTCACCGTGTACAGCGGGTTCCGGATACAGAAACACAGGGGCGTGTACATACCTCTGCCGCAACTGTTGCTGTAATGCCTGAAGCAGAAGAAGTGGATTTTGAACTGAAAGAAAGTGATGTGAAAATGGAGACCGCCAGAAGTGGTGGTGCAGGTGGTCAGAATGTAAATAAAGTGGAAACCAAAGTATTCCTTACCCATATTCCCACTGGGGTAGTAGTGGTATGCCAGACAGAACGTTCCCAGTTAGGCAACCGCGAAAAAGCCATGACCATGCTGCGTACCAAATTGTACGAAGAGCAGGTACGTAAACAGGAAGATGAAATATCGCGCCAGCGTAAAACATTGGTTAGCACCGGAGACCGGAGCGCTAAGATCCGCACCTATAACTGGCCTCAGGGAAGGGTTACCGACCATCGGATCGGATTAACTTCTTATAACCTGGATGCCGTGATCAATGGGGATATTGATGAATTTATCGAATCCTTACAAATGGCGGAGAATACGGCAAAAATGGCTAACCAGTCGTAGCTTTAGGAAAATGAAACGGTATGAAACCGGTATTCGGGGTATGCTTATTTTTTTTGGTGGGAAGTATTACCATGCTCTATGGCCAATCAAATGCGGGTATAACCAATTACAGTAATGCCCAGCAGTTCATGAATGATGCCAATGGAAGGCCCATGTATATGCATGCGGATTATGCCATTGAGGGTTCTCCTTATTTCTCCAACGACTACTGCACTGCCAATCTCAAACTCCGTAAAGGGAAAACGTATAAGGGTATCAAAGTAAAACTGAATCTCCAGGAGAATCTGGTTGTGTACGATGCGGGTGATGGAAAAGAAATGATCGCCACTTCACCAGTTGAGAAGATAGAATTTCTGAATTGTACCGATGCCGCTAAGAGCAAAGTGTTGGTAACCGGTTATCCGGCTATAGATAAACAGGATGTATCCAGTTTCTATGTGTTAATGGATTCAGGATCGATACAATTGCTGAAATATATTTCGGTGAATTACCGCGATACCAAATACTATGGCGACCCCAATATGACAAGGGTATTTGAGCAGAAAGAGGTTTATTATGCTTACACTGCCACTAAAGGCATGATACGGCTATCAAAAGATAACGATCATATATTGGCAATATTCACAAACCTGAAACAGGAATTGGCAAAATTCATGGCAGCCAATGATATCAAATGTAAACGGGAAGATGACCTTATAAAATTATTCGCTTATTACAATTCGCTGAATCAATAAAGGCTCAGTTGCTCTTAACTTTTTCTTCGGCCTCTTTTATTTTCAGTTCCCAATCCCAGGCAGTCTTCATCATGTCTTTGAGATTGTATTGAATGTTCCAGCCTAATTCGGTTACGGCCAGATTATTGTTGGCATAGATAGCGATCACATCACCGGGCCTGCGTGGGCCTATCTCATAATTTAATTTTACGCCGCTCACTTCTTCAAATGTTTTAATGGCTTCCAGAACGGTAACGCCATCGCCGGTTCCCAGATTAAAAATATCACAGTTGGTCGAATTCTTTTTTGCGGCCAGATATTGTATCGATAAAGTATGTGCATGGGCAATATCACAAACATGTATAAAGTCTCTTACACAACTTCCATCGCGGGTATCATAATCATTCCCATACACCAGCATTTTGGGTAGTTTTCCGATAGCTGTCTGTGTAATAACCGGTATCAGGTTCTGCGGTTTGCCGATAGGGTTTTCACCAATCAGAATGGAAGGATGCGCACCTACGGGGTTAAAGTATCTTAATAAAATAATGTTAGTGTTCTTTGTGGCTCTGGTAAAATCCTGCAGGATCTCCTCACCCATTTGTTTGGTAGCGCCATAGGGTGATTCTGCTTTTTTAGTAGGCGATTTTTCTGTAACAGGTATTGTATCAGGGTTTCCGTAAACAGTGCAGGAAGACGAGAATACAAAATCGTCTATCCTGAATTCCTGTACACATTTGAGCAGGTTAACAAGTCCGAAGATATTATTCTCATAATATTTCAGCGGTTCTTTCACCGATTCGCCAACGGCTTTGTATGCAGCAAAATGGATCACGCCGTTGATATCCGGATTTTCCTGGAACACCGCGCGGGTTTCATCAAAATTCTTGAGGTCAACTTTATAGTTCTTGATCTTTTTACCGGTGATCTTTTCAATACCGGCCATGGCATAAGGAGAGGAGCCGGAGTTATCATCAACGGAGATCACTTCAAACCCATGCTCAACCAGGTCTACGATCGTATGAGAGCCGATAAAGCCGCAGCCGCCTGTTACCAGAATTTTAGCCATGCCGTTTTTATTTTCTGCAAGATAAGCGGATAAATTTTATTCTGTGTGATGGGCTTTTGCAGCAATACCCATTCGTAAAATAAACTGCGCCTTAGCGTCTTTGCGTGCAAAAGAAACACGCAGAGATGCAAAAGCGCAGTAATGTGTTATGATAAAATACTAAACTTAAATAAAGAGACGAAGGATGTAGTATACAATCGCTGCAAGTATTGCCGAAATAGGAATGGTCATTACCCATGCCCATAAGAGGTTAACGGTTACACCCCATCTTACAGCGCTCAGCCTTTTGGTAGCACCAACACCTATGATAGAACCCGTAATCGTATGGGTGGTAGAAACCGGGATCTTAAAATGTTCGGTAAGGAATAAGGTAATAGCTCCGGCAGTTTCTGCGGCAACACCTTCCAGTGGGGTTACTTTGGTAATTCGGGTTCCCATGGTTTTTACGATCTTCCAGCCACCGCTCATGGTACCTAAACCAATGGCCAGAAAGCTGGTGAAGGGAACCCACCCATATTGTGATACGAACTGGTTAAAATCCATATGATTTCCTTTGGTTCCCTCATAATAGATCATGGCTGCACCAATGATACCCATTACTTTTTGTGCATCATTACCACCATGTCCTAAACTGAAAGCAGCAGAGGATACCAACTGTAAACGTTTGAACCAGTTCTCAGCTTTATAAGGGTTCGATCGTTTGCACAAGTGTACAATCAGTATCGTAATAAAGAAGGCGATGAACATACCGATCAGCGGTGCAAAGAAGATGAACAGGAAAGTGGGAACTACTTTTGCATAGTTGATCACATCCACACCATTCTGACTGAAGCCATGCGCATTGGCCAATGCCGCACCTACAAAACCACCCATTAATGTATGGGAAGAACTGGAAGGTATCCCAAACCACCAGGTGATCAGGTTCCAGATAATTGCCGCAATGATGCCAGCCAATATCACCTGCAGGGTAATAAATTCAGGTTGCACCCATTTGGCTACCGTGTTACCGATACCAAATTCTTTGAAAATATATTTTGAGATAAAGAATGCTGCAAAATTGAAGAATGCCGCCCAAATCACCGCCTGAAAGGGCGTAAGTACTTTCGTAGAAACGATGGTAGCAATCGAATTGGCTGCATCATGAAAGCCATTGATATAGTCGAAAATGAAAGCGAGAACGATTATAATGATCAGTAAAGTGAACATAGCGCTAATTAGTAGTTAGTAATTAGCAATTAGTAATTAAAAATCCGGTATTGACCGCTGTAATCAGGCGGTGTTATTCGCCTTAATTACTAATTATTAATTACTAATTACTAATTAAATATTATGCGTATTTGATAATGATGGATTCGATCACATTCGCGGCATCTTCACATTTATCAGTAACGATCTCCATTACCTGATAGATCTCTCTTTTTTTGATCACTTCTTTAAAATCGTTCTCCTGCTGGAACAACATTTCAATACTCATGTCAAAAACATCATCGGCCTGGTTCTCAATACTGTTCACTTTTACCATGGCTTCGGTCATTTCGCGCAGGTTCTTCATATCGCGCAGGCCAAATACGGCTTTCTTGATCTCAATAGAACCCTGCAAGATCAGATCGGCCATTTTCTGGATACCGGTATCGTTAGGGTTAACGCTATAAAAATTGATCTTCTTGGCGCAGGCATAGATATAATCACAGATATCATCCAGCGCAGTGGCCAGGTAGTGAATATCTTCCCTGTCGAATGGTGTGATGAAATTCCTTCCTAATTCGGTAAAGATGCGGTGCGTGTTATCATCATTCTTATGTTCCAGGTCTTCGATCTGGGCAAGTATAGCCGCTCTTTTATTATGATCCGGCTCGCTTACCATTTCTTTCAACTTAACACCCATTTCATGTACTTTCTCGGCTACATCTTCAAACAATTCGTAGAACACCTTGTTCTTTGGCATAAAAAAACGACCGAAGTTATTGATTCCCATATGGAAGAAATTTTGGCAAAATTAGCATTATGAACGCGATTGTTCCTTTTACCCCAATAATTAATGATTAGATAACATTGAACAAATTCAATTTTCGTATATATAATAGAAATGCAGGAATAACGGCGTATTTCACTTCATCATTCACTATTCCCTGTTCAATATCCGATATTCCTTATTCTTTTCGGGTTTCTAACGTAAATCCGATCGTTGTTCCCACATCCAGTTTACTTCTCACATGCATGGTTTGTCCATGGGCTTCAATGATATGTTTACAAATAGCAAGACCTAACCCTGTTCCGCCCACATCGCGGCTGCGGCCACGATCGGTGCGGTAAAAACGTTCAAATATGCGGGGCAGGTGTTCTTCGGAGATACCGATACCGTCATCGCTCAATTCAATCAATACATGCCGGCCATCCGTTTTATAAATACTGGCCACAATACTGCCATCCTGTTTACCATACTTGGTGGCATTCGATAAGAGGTTAATGATTACCTGTCTGATCTTTTCTTTATCAGCAAAAACCGAAATGGGCGATTCGCATCCTTTCTTGATACTGCATTTAATATTTTTCGCACCGGTTTTGATGGATAGACTTTCAAAAGTTTCGCGGATCATATCCTGTATCACAAAATTCTCTTTGTACAATGGCTGCTGCCCGCTTTCCAACCGGGAGATCTCATCCAGGTCTTCTACCAGGTTCACCATCCTGTCTACATTCTTTGCGGCATTTTCCAAAAAACGGATCCGTACATCAGGATTGTCTAAGGCACCATTGAGTAATGTATCCACATATCCCTGAATCGCAAAAATGGGTGTTTTAAATTCGTGGGCGAGATTCTGTAAAAACTCTTTACGGTAGGCTTCATTCTTCTTCAATATTTCGATCTCTGCACTTCTTTGTTCCGCCCATTGTTCCACATCTTCCCTTACTTCATCGATCCCTTTTTGCGGAAGAATATATTTATAATAGGTCTCTTCACGCTTGGAAGCTTTTGTCTGGTAGATGAATTTATAAATAAGCTTGATCTTCCGGTAAATAAAAGATTCCAGCACAAAACGGATCAATAAATAACTGCCGATAAAAGTGATCACAAAAGAAACCAACGCAATGATCCAATCAGGCCGGATGAACCAGATCCCCAACGCAATCGGCACCGATAAGATCAGTGCGGTAAATGCTGAGAGTTGCTGAGGCGAGAGGTTTTTGGTTGTAAACATTTTTTGTCCATAGTCCATGGTCGATAGTCCATAGACATTTAGTGCAAGTTAGTTTTTACTATGGACTATGGTCTATTGTCCTTGTACAAATAACTCACATTTCAAACTTATATCCCACACCTTTTACTGTAGTAATACAATCCACCCCCAGTTTCTGCCGCACTTTACGGATATGAACATCTATGGTTCGGTCGCCAACAATTACATCGTTACCCCATACTTGTGAAAGGATCTCGTTGCGCAGAAAAACACGGCCGGGGCGGGAGGCCAGCAGGTATAGTAGTTCAAATTCTTTTTTGGCAAGTATCACTTCCTGCTCATCTATCGTTACCAGGAATTTAACCGGGTCAATATTGATATTACCCAGTTGAATACTTTTACCGGTTTCTTTATTATTGTTGGTTCTGCGGAACAGGGCATTTACACGGCTTACCAATACTTTAGGACTGATGGGCTTGTTCACATAATCATCCGCGCCGGTTTCCAGGCCTTTGATCTGTGAAGCTTCATCGCTTAAAGCGGTAAGGAATATGATCAGTGTTTCCTGGAATGCGGGTTGGGAGCGAAGGATCTGGCATACTTCAACGCCTGTTTTTTTCGGCATCATGATATCCAGAATGATCAGGTCGGGGTGCAATTGCTTGGCCCTTTCAATGGCTTCATTGCCGTCTTTGGCAGTATAGATCTCATAACCTTCTTTGCCGAGGTTATAACTTACAATTTCCAGGATGTCCGGCTCGTCATCTGCAATCAATATCTTCCTTGGATTTCCTTCCATGTTAACCTAATGTTTACACAAAATTAATTTTAAAGAACCGCAATTCGGGTATTTGCCTTTATTATGTTATTGTTAACGGAACAAGGGCTAAAAAGTTTGTCTTGCCATAAATGGCAGTATTTTTGTCTCTTTCTATGCAAATGAAGAAGATCTGTACCTCTGTTTTGGCTGTTTTGATGGTTTTGGCTGTTTTTTCTCAGGAAGAACTGCCCATGCCCGCAATCCCGGATGCGAGGTTCTACCACCACGACCAGATCCTCCGTTCAATGGGATTGATTGAAAAACTGGGTAAGAACGCAGATAATCTTTTTCCGGTAACGGGTGATCCTACTCTGGATGTGGCCATTAACCATTCCATAAAAGTGCGTATCAACAATCTCCGTGCCCGGATTGAAGGGGATTCGACTATGACCGACAATGCCAAATTCAAATGGCTCAGAAGTATCAATGAAGTACTTACCGGTTATCTTTCTTCTTACCGTGCCCGTGTGATCACTCCCGCATTACTCCCTGCCTTGATCAATGCCTATGAAGAAGCGGTGAAAGCTGAATTTGCAGGTAATTCTATTTATTCCATTCTGATCGATAATGAGCCGGAGGTAGGCAGTATCCTGATGGATAATTATGCGCTCAAGGAAAATGCCGGGGTGCGCACATCGGCCGATGCGATGGTCTTAAAATCCTGCCAGAAACATCCGGATAGATTAATGAAGATCCTTACAGACTATCCGAATAACCGTTATGCGGATAGCCTGATCATCAAAGCGGCTTTTCAAAACCAGGAAGAATTTTACTCGTATGCCGCCGTGCCCAATGCACTGGGAAGAAAGATCCAGTCGGTAAATCATCCCCTGGTGAAGATGCTTGGGAGGTTGTCATTGATGCAAACAGGAAGAATGTACTTCCCCTTCCTGGATAACCTCTATCATGGAAAGATCACACTCGATTCCATTATGCCTTTGGTGGCCAATGATTCTTCTGCCGGGTATTATAAATTACTGGTGAAGACAAGGATCGATTATACCCAACGTATGCAGCATGGCGATACACCGATGGGTGTGGTGGCGTTAACCAATAAACTGAAATCAAAAGGGATTGATCTGTACATTAATGAGATCAATGCATTGCATGATGAACGCAATGAGAATATACGTTTTAAGAAACTCGAAGAACTGAATGCAGAAGAACTCTATTACCTGGCCGTAGTAGCGGAAGAAGAGATCTATACCTCCAGTTTTGTGGTAGGCGTGTATCCAAGAATCTTTCAACGAATGGCCATTCCAAGGTCTGATAGTTTGCTGATGTTGCTGCATAATGATTATTACAAGAAGTTTATCAAAATGTGTGCAGCTTATAATACACTGGATAATTTTCTCAGCCGGATGGATCACAGCGCTGCAGAAGACCTGATGAAGAATTTTGTGAATGGACTCGAATCCAACAGAACACTGGAAGATGCAGTGGATGTGGCAGATTCTTATGCCAGTATCTACAATCCAAAGATCCGTAAACTGATCTCAGAACAGGTGCAGGCAAACCTGGTAACCAATCAAAAACAAAAGAACAAAAGAGGTGAAATTGTTTATGATCTGCTCAATACGATCTTTCTTTCCATGGATTCGGTTAATAAGATAGATATCGCTGCAAAATTCGGGATCGATCCTGTATATAAAATGCCAAGAACAACCTTGCAGGACAGTTCGGGTCGTGTGATCATCCAGCAATTTTCTTATGGTGATAAAGATGCTGTCAATTATTTCGGTGCATTCATGGCGCGTTTCAATAATCCATCCTGGAAGATCATCCGCAAACCTAATTGGGTAGAGATCAATTCGGCCAAGGGTAGTTCGCCGGTCACGATCTATGCCAATCTTCCGCTGGATGAAAAACAGGAACTGGATATACAGGCACAGGACAGCCTGATCAGTTATCTCGAAGAAAACAATCTTTCACCCAGTATTGTGATCCATCGGGGCCATAGCTACTATCTGCAGGAAACCATTAACCGCTTACCGCATGGCGCAAAACTGGTTTTGTTGGGCAGTTGTGGTGGTTATCAGAAGCTGAATGATATTTTAAAGATCTGTCCATCGGCACAGATCATCTCCTCCAAACAGGTTGCAGCCGGTGTAGTGAACCAAAGTCTGATCGATGCCATTACCGACAGGTTACGGCTAGGGAAAGACCTTAACTGGGATGAGCTCTGGAAAACCGTACAGGTAAGGGTTGGCGCGGGTTACAGGGATAAATTCGACGATTATATACCTCCACATAAAAACCTGGGTGCCATTTTTATCATGGCATACGACAAGATTGCCCAAAACTGATCTTACTGTAAAAAAGGATTGTTTCTTTTCTCATAACCAATGGTAGTGGGTACCCCATGACCTGAATAAACCACTACCTCATCAGGCAATACGAATAACTGCTCGTGTATGCTGTTAAGGAGGGTAGCATGATCGCCACCCGGAAGATCCGTTCTGCCGATACTTTCGCGGAAAAGCACATCACCACCGATCAGGATCTTTTGTTTCTCACAATAAAAACAGATACTGCCGGGAGAATGGCCCGGGGTAAGCAGCACTTTTAATTCATCTTCACCCAGTTTTACAATATCTCCATGGTTAAGGAAATGCAGCGGGCCCTTATAATTATCAAAAGGCAAACCCCATTTTTCGCCTGATAAGGGTGCCAGTTTCAACATCTGTTCTTCATTGGGATGAAGCCACATTTCCAGCCCCCATGTATCATACACCCATTTGTTGCCAAAAACATGGTCTAAATGACAATGGGTGTTCAGCAACCTTTCGGGGGTTAAACCCGTATCTTTTATGAAATTTTTTAACGTTTCCTGTTCAGCGGTGAAGTAACATCCCGTATCTATTATAATAGCTTTGCCCTGTTCGTTGTATAGTAAGTAGGTATTTTCGTGAACGGGACTGAACGTAAAGAACTTGACCTTGATCATAACTGTATTTTTACCTGCTTTTAATGGTAAATGACTAATTTTAAAACACTAAAGTTCGGATATGCAATTGAATCGAATCGCTAAATGGATGGTTTTTGCCTTTTTTCTTTTCCCGCTCCTGACCATGGCGCAGGTAAACTCAGTTGAGTTTGGTAAAAATCGTGTTCAGCATAAAAAATTTGTGTGGAAATTTTACCAGTCCCCCAATTTCAATACCTATATCTCACAGGGTGGTGTAGAACTGGGCAAATTTGTGGCCCAGGTGGCAGAAGACGAATTACGCTCAATTGAAAATTTTATTGAATACTCTTTACAGCGCCGGGCCAATATTGTTGTTTATAACGACTACAATGATTTTAAAAGCAGCAATATCGGGTTGGGCAGCGACTGGCAGAACTCGGGCGGTGTTACCAAACTGGTGAACAATAAGCTGGTAGTGTATTTTGATGGTAACCACGAGCACCTTAAACGCCAGGTACGTGAAGGCATTGCCAAGGTATTAACGGATAATTTATTGTTTGGAGATGACATAGGCGAATTTGCCAGTAACCAGGCCCTGCTCGATCTTCCCAAATGGCTGGTTGACGGATATGTAGCTTATGCCGGTGAAAACTGGAGCACAGAAAGAGATGATGAACTGAAAAGTGCCATTCTGGGCGGCAGATACAACTCTTTTTATGAGTTTGCTTTTGAAAAACCACAACTGGCCGGTCATGCTTTCTGGAATTATATTGGCGAAAAATACCGTAAAGAAAATATCACTTACCTCTTATACCTGGCCCGTATCTATAAGAACCTCAATAATGCCTGTTTACGGGTTTGTAAAAGAAAATTCAAAGAAGTGTTGTCTGATTTCATGCAGTATGAACAGCAACTCTATACACAGGATATCAGACAGCGCCGTAACCAGCCCAAAGGACAGATGGTGGTTTCGGAAGATGTTTCTAAAAATGATTATTTCCGTTTTCAGGCGAATCCCAACCCCAAAAGTTCAACCTATGGTGTGGTGGAATTCAGAAAAGGCCAGTACAGTGTTAAACTGATGGAGAATTTCTATAATGCCAGAACCTTATTAAAAGTAGGTGTTAGAACCAATGTAGGGGATATCAATCCGAATTATCCAATTCTTGCCTGGGATGGAAAAGGAACCAGAATGCTGACCATTTATTGGGAAAACGGCAAAATGAAAATGTTTGTTTACGATATCCTTGCCAAATACAAACGTTACAAACAGGAGATCACCGGCGTTGACCAGATACTGGATGCCAGCTTTATGCTGGATGCCAATACATTGGTGATGAGTGCTGTAAAGAATGGCCACTCAGATATTTACACGTATAAAATTGAAGAGCAGAAACTCACACAGATCACCAATGATGTGTATGATGATCTGGATCCCACTTTTGTAGCATTTCCAAATAAAACCGGTATCATCTTCTCTTCCAATCGCCCTAACCCGAATGCACCGAGTAATGACACGGTATTGCCCAGCAAATACCGCTTCAATATTTACATGACGGATATATTGAACGACAGTAAGATCAAACAACTTACGCAGCTTACCAATGTAAAATTTGGTAATGCCCGATATCCGATGCAGTACAATACCAATCACTTTACCTATGCATCAGATGAGAACGGAATCGGCAACCGTTGGGCAGGTTTCTTTGCCACACAGCGAAATGGGTTAGATACCTTGTATTATGTAGGTGATGAATTGTTGCGTAATCCTTCTGTAAAAGAATTTGATTCAACTCTCCGTGCCTGGCAAAAACAGGAACCGGATAGTGTGAGCTATTTTCAGGTGTACAAAGATTCTACTTATACATTCCCGATCACCAACTACCAGAGTTCTTTATTGGAAACTAGGATTGCCGGTAATAACGGAACGGTGAGTGAAGTG
>CANGOX010000094.1 GCA_947455605.1 Chitinophagaceae bacterium | reverse complement strand
TGCCTGGGCAGATTGTTTGATGAAATTTCGTCTTGTGTTTGACATGTTGCAATCGTTAATGAGAATGATAAATAATTTGAACTACTAATTTACGTTGTTCTGGTTTGATATTCCACTACTATCCTGCGCCATCCTGCTCGAAAAAGAGTTATATATTGAAATATTCTTTCGCATTGTTATAGGCAATGTCTTTCAAAATGCCACCCATCCATGCCTCATCATTAGGCAATAAGCCTTTCTCCATTTCTTCTCCAAACAGATTACAGAGGATCCTGCGGAAATATTCATGTCGGGGGAACGACAGAAAACTCCGGCTATCAGTGATCATACCAATAAATGTACTGATCAACCCCATATTTGATAAGGCATTCAGCTGTTTTTCCATCCCATCTTTCTGGTCAAGAAACCACCAGCCCGAACCAAATTGCATCTTACCCTTCAGACTGCCGTCGTTAAAATTACCCAGCATGGTGGCAAATACTTCATTATCGGAAGGGTTGATATTATAGATCACTGTTTTTGCCAGCTGATCCGCTTTGTCTAGGTTATCCAGAAACCGCGACATCTGCAAAGCCTGTGGGAAATCACCGATCGAATCAAAACCACTGTCGGCACCCAGTTTGGCATTCAGTCTGGTATTGTTATTCCTGATAGGACCGAGATGAAACTGTTGTGCCCATCCTTTGGCATGATACATCTTACATAATTCCATCAATACAAAACCCATAAATGCATCCGGATCGGAGAAACTTCCTTTTCGGTTGATCACAAAAAAAGTGAACTCTGTTTCCAATTGAGAAGAGAACTGGAATGTGCCCGGCATCTGCGTTAATCCATGATCAGAAACCACACAGCCGTTTGCATGAAAATAATCCACCCGATTCTGTAAAGCCTGCAGTAAAGAAGGAATGTCTTTGATGCTTACTCCACTACAATCCTCGAGTAATTGGAGATGTTTAAAGAAAGCTTCTTTCTTATCGATCATCAAAACCTTATCCGGGCGGAAAGAGGGACTAACCCGCACAGAAAAGTTTTCTGCCGCCAGACTTTTGTGATGTTCCAGGCTATCCCATGGTTCATCGGTTGTACCAACATATTCTACATTAAATGAGTGGAGAATTGATCTTGTGCGGAATTCCGGTGTTTTCAATAATTCGTTACAATGATTATAGATCTTGTCTGCATTACCCGCATGCAGGTACTCTTTTACACCAAATACATTTTTCAGTTCGAGGTGAGTCCAGTGAAATAAAGGGTTTCTGATCGTTTTGGGAACTACATTGGCCCATGCATCAAATTTTTGTTTATCCGATGCGGCACCTGTGATTAGTTCTTCCGAAACACCCAGTGTTCGTTGTGCACGCCATTTATAATGATCGCCTTTGAGCCAGATCTCTGTAAGATTTTCAAACTGCTTATTACCTGCGATCTCATCGGGAGGCAGGTGACAGTGATAATCTATGATAGGCATATTTTTTACGCAATCATGGTAAAGCCTCTGTGCTATCTTACCCTGCAACAAAAAATCATCTGTAAAAGCATATCCGCTCATATATCGCCTGTTTATATAATTATACACCTCCAAATACAGTAAAACCGCCATCAACCCCTATCTGCATACCGGTTACAAATGTTGATGCATCACTTAATAGGAAGATCAATGCACCGATCAGTTCGTCGGGTTTACCAAATCGTTTAAAAGGAGTGCCTTTTACTACGAGGTTACCACGGTCTGTATAAGAACCATCGGGATTGGTTAATAAGGTTCTGTTCTGTTCAGTAAGGAAGAAACCTGGCATGATGGCATTCATCCGGATAGCATCACCATAGCGGTTAGCTACTTCTACGGCAAACCACTGGTTGTAGGCATCTACCGCTGCTTTACCCATGCTATAGCCCAATACTTTTGTGATCACCTGCTTGGAGCTCACAGAAGAAATATTCACGATACTTCCTTTGCCTTTTTTTGCCATTACGGCACCAAATACCTGAGTGGGAATGATGGTACCCCAAACATTGAGCACCATGGCCTTTTTCATGCCATCAATATTCATGGCAAAAATATCTGCATCCGGTTGGAGAACGCCTTCAGGCATATTGCCGCCGGCACCGTTTACCAATCCATCAATGGTTCCTAATTTTTCGAGTATGATATCTCGTGCCCTTACCAGATCAGCTTCTTCCAGTACATCCGCCACAATTGCCAAGGCCTTTCCGCCTTTATCCGTGATCTCTTTCGCTCTTTGTTCTGCAATAGCACCGTTGCGCCCTAATATTACGGGGATGCCTCCCGCTTCTGCAATTCCTTTTACAAATGATCCGCCGAGTATACCAGTACCACCAGTTACAATAATTACTTTATCCTTTAACGAGAACAGATCATTCGATCCCATAGCAAGCTTGATTTACTTAAGTGAATATGATATTTTTTTCTTTGTTAACTGGTATGCCAGAGAGATTAATTTACGAAAACGATGTAGACATTTAATATCAAAAATTACCCTTTTACTTAATTCGATATGATCACTGTTGAATCATTTCAACCTTTTTGATATTGATGATAGGCACCAGTAATTCTTTTTTCTTTACCATAAACACGAGAGAATTTTCTTTCTGTTTTTGGGGCACACCCTGAACAATTATTTCATCTTCAAAACCAATCACTTTTAACATCGTTTTGTTTTGAATGAAATAATTATAGGCAGAACCGTTATAAGATTTTACAGACACCTGTTTTGCAGCAGCCATGCCCTTTTTCGTATTGATCACTATCACCCCAGCTGCACCCTGTGCACCATAAGCGGTGGCAGATGCCGCATCTTTCAAAATACTGATGCCTTCAACATCCTGCGGGTTAATGGTTGAAATATCCCCGCCATAGATCGCGCCGTCTACCACAATCAATGGATTCTTTTGGTTCCTAAGACTACCAATTCCTCTTATGGTAACAGAACCACCGCTTTTATCACTTGTTGTAGTCACTTCCAGCCCGGGTACATCTTTGAGCATTTCAAAAATGGTCTTATACGTTCCCGGAGGAAGCGTATTGGCTTTGGCTTGTGCAGCAACATCAGAAACCATACTCATCATTACTGCACACAATAAGAAAACAAAAAAGTGTTTGGCGGCTTTCATATGATTATTTTTTAGCGGCTAATTTTTGTGCCTGTGTTGTGGTATAATATTTAGCCAGCATATTCGGCACTTCCCATGCGGGCATATTACGATTAGCGAGGTAACCCAGATATTTTTCTGTAACCCGGGCAAAATGTGATTCATGACCTTCTTTAAATATTTCAGGAATGATCACTTCCCATCCTTTCTCATTCTTCTTCAGTGTTACACCTTTGTATTGCTGGCCAATTTTAGCAACAATCTCCTGCGCTGTTTTTTCATACGCTGCACTATGATCGGTTGTTTCAATATACAAGGTTGGCTTATACTGCTGTTCTGCACCTTGTCTGATGATCAGGTTGGCTTTGGTTCCGCGCATGATGGAATAATGGGTATCCCCTGTTCCGTCCGGTGCTTTATAATTCCAGATCACTGAAACTTTTGCGTGTACGCCTTTGATGGTATAATTGATCTCTCCATTGCAGGTTACACTTACATTCTGCTTATCATCACTGTATTTTTTCAGATAGGCAGGCTCTTCATTCATTTTTGTGAGTTCACTGAACTGTGTTTTGCTGATCACGGTTGGCCAGCTTTTGGCAGTAGTGAGTTTGATATCTTTTTTATAATCGATCACCTGATCCGGAAAACATTCCCATTGAACAAGGTCTACCAGGTGCGTGGTTACATCTACAATTCCTTCTCCTTCCTGTTCAACATCCAGGAACCAGGCCGGTCTTGTTAAAACAGCTCCAGATACATATTTATAAAAATGGTGAACACTTTCTTTGGTTACAGCTGGTTCTGCTTCTGTACCTTTTTGCAACTGGCCAAATAATGCAGGTTGCATAGACAATGCCCTTTGCAGAACGGTAGTGATCTCATAACGTTCTGTCATGATATCATACAGTAATAATTTATTTTTTTCTGCAGTAGTAAATGCCTGCTTCAGCTGTTCAAACCCTTTTTCATTGATCACCATCGGCTTATCGGAAAATACATGGTAGCCTGCCTGAATTGACTTCAGGATATAATCGGTTTTCAATTGATTATTTCCGGCCAGCACCACTACATTACCTTTCTTTTCTTTCAGCATGCGGGCCAGGTAATCATCTCCTTCATACACAACTTCTTTCCAATGCGTGGGTGCTTTGGCATCTGCATTGTAACCATTGATCTTATCAAGGTGCATCTGCAGATCAGCACTTTTTTTTGCATACACATATACCGTTGGATCTACCTGCGGGTACATGGATTTTTGCACCAATGCCGCATGAAAATGCCCAGGATCAAGCGTGATCAGTTTCACAGCCGGCTGCTGCGCATGTACATTTGTCATAACCAACAATATCGCTCCAAATAAACAGGTTCTACGCATCTTATCTTTCTAATTTTTAATTATTAATTTCTAATTTTTAATTACTTAAGTGGGTCATCTTTACCCACTGCATGTGCTTTTGCATAATTCAATCCTTTGTATTGGCTTGCCATGTATTTGATCCCCTGAAGCAAATGGTTTTTATATACAGGGTCCTGATAGCTTTCTTTACTGTGGCCCAGTGTGGTAACCCAGATATTTCCACCTTCAAATTGCTGGCACCAAACAGCAGGATAATAATTTGCATAAGATCCCATATTAAAATTGATGGCACTGTCTTGTTTTTTATCTTTTGTATCCAGCGTACTGATATCATGTGCCATTAACACTTTGATACCCGGATATAATTCTTTTCCGAAATAACATTCATCTTCTCTTTCCCATAATGCCGGAACACCCTCCATGGAAGCATGTGTTGCGTCAAGTTTCTTAACCCCGAATTTTTGAAATTTCGCATGCCATGAAAAAGTTTCGCCCAGCATCATCTTAAACCATTTCCAGTTACGTTCCGTTCCGGTTACAGAATGCACGCCCACAAAACCGCCACCTGCTTCAATATACCTTCTGAACGCTACACGCTGGTCATCGGTATCAAATACATCATTATTGGTGCTGGTGAAAATGAGCATCTGGTATTTTTTCAGATTGACTTCTGTAAATACAGCAGCATCATCCGAAACATCTGCGGTAAAACTGTTTTCGACTGCCATTTGTTTGATACTGGCTACTGCCGAAGCAATATTATCATGCACATAACCTTTCCCGTTTTTGGTATATATCAATACCCGGCTGTTTTTTAGTTTACCCTGTGCATTACCATTCAGGGAAGTTCCCATCAGACAAAGGCTAAATAACCATAACCACACTAATTTTCTGGATCCTGTTTTCATAGTATTCATACGTGTTTGTTCAATCGTTTATAATAAATAAATATCTGATGTTCCACAATATGGAATTAATAAATTGTCTACAAACCATTGCCATGGCTTATCCTGCTTTTTTTTATTCACAGCACCTGTGGATTTCCTGCACTTCTGTTCAATAATATGGAATAACCCGGTTAATTTTTCGTCCCTTCTTCCGGGAAAACAGTTACGCAGCTCATTTTTTGCCCATGCATGCAGCGAAGAGGAAAGATTTCCCGTCTTACTGAAAAGCTGTATCGACCATAAAACGTTGAAAGCTACTAACAGCAGGCATTTTGGAGAATCTATCGCAAGTGAAGGATTCATCAACAGGATATCAGATCCCCAGGTATTCAAACCGGTTCTTTTCATCGGGCAAGCAGGTTATTGCTTAACTAATTTACTGCTAACCGCAAGCCGCTTCCACTTAATTTACGAAAACCTTTTCGTAGAAAACACGCAACAAAATATTTCGCTTTGATTGATAGAACAAAAACTGATTTAATTTAACATTCTATTAATAGTAGGCTGTAAACAACGGGAACGATTGCCCGAAGCTTACTGTTATTCATTAAAACCAATTCTTGCCATTATGAAGAAAAATCCGAATGCTTTTAAAGCAGTCCCCTTCACGCGCATGCTATGCATGGTATGTTTCGTGATTCTCGCGGGATCCTTCGCAGTTACGGCAAAAGCCGGATGGTCAGCGAATAAGCTCGCTGCCCTCAATCCCCCTCCCTCTACCGTTACCGGTAAAGTATCTGACTCCAAGAACGCACCACTGGAAGGTGTGAGCGTTTCGATCAAGGGTACTAAACGTGGGGTTACCACCAATGCACAGGGTGTGTTTACCATTAGCAATGTTCCAGACAACGGAACACTTGTTTTCAGTTTTACAGGCTTCGGTTCTAAAGAAGTAGCTGTAAAAGGAAGCACCTCATTAACCGTATCCCTGACAGAACAGGTATCCGGACTGAATGATGTGGTGGTAGTAGGTTATGGTACCCGTACCAAAAAAGACCTTACCGGTGCTATCACTCAGGTTAAGGCAACCCAGTTAGAAAACGAGAACCCTAAATCTGTAGGAGATATGTTACGTGGTAATGCTCCGGGATTGGATGTTGGCTTTGATGCCACCACCAAAGGTTCTAACTCAAGCTTACAGATCCGTGGTAAAGGAACCTTGACCGCCAGTTCGAGCCCATTGATCGTATTAGATGGTGTGATCTATCCGGGTGGACTGGAAGACATCAATCCAAATGATATCGCTACAATCGATATCTTGAAAGATGCGAGCTCTGCTGCCGTATTCGGTGCAAGGTCTGCCAATGGTGTTATCCTGATTTCCACTAAAAGAGGTAAAGTAGGTAAACCCATCATTACCGTAAACAGTAATGTAGGTCTTAATAAAGTTGAAAATAAACCACACCTGCTTAATGCACAAGAATTTCTTCCATGGCGCCAGGATGTAAGATGGGCAATGGCTGGATTTGATTCCACTTCAAAACCAGGTGTACAATATAAATACTGGAACCCCACAACATTACCTTCTTCACTTAGTGTTGCCCAATGGTTGGCATTAGATGGATCTGCCGGCGACGCAACTGTTGCATGGCTGAACCGGTTGAGTTTAAAGCCGGTTGAAATTGCAAATTACCAGTCTGGATCAATATTGAATTGGGATAAACTGATCTATAATCAAAATGCTATGCAGCAGGATCATACAATCAGCATTGCACAGCGAAAAGAAGATCTTAGCTATTATTTCTCATTAGGTTACCTGGAAAACCAGGGTTTGACCGTGGGAGATAAATATAAAACAATCCGTACCCGATTTAATCTAGAGTCAAATATTGCCAAATATTTGGTTGTTGGTGCCAATATTCAATTTGCAGAAAGAGATGAAAGTTCAGTACCTGTTAGTTTATCAGATATGATTCATACAACTCCTTATGGATCTTATTATGCTGCCGACGGTGTTACATTGCGCGCAAGCCCTAACGATGATCCGGGTAATAATACACACCCTTTCATGAGTCAGGCTTATACTGACAGGATGTACAAATACGATAACTTTTTTGGTCAGTTATACGCTAAAGGTAAACTGCCATTTGGTTTTTCTTACTCTGTAACCTTCTCACCAAGATTAGATTTGATTCGTGAATACAATCACCAGTCTGCGAATAACCCGGTTTTGGCAACCAGAAAAGGGATTGTTGACAGAAGAAATCAAACAACCTATTCTTGGAATCTGGATAACCAGTTAAACTGGTCAGGTAAATATGGCAAACATTCCATTGAAGCAACATTCCTTATTAACGCAGAAAAATTCCAGTCTTGGAACACAAACATCCATGCTGAGAACTTTGCACCAAATGATAACCTGAGTTTTAACTCTATTCAATCTGCTACCCTGCCTTTTACGGCATCCTCAGACGACCAATATGAAACAGGTGATGCCTTGATGGGTCGTATCAACTATAACTACAATCAGCGTTACTTCCTTACTTTAACAGCCAGACGTGATGGTTATTCAGCTTTTGGTCAGCAAAATCCAAGAGCTACTTTCCCTTCTATTGCAGCTTCATGGGCAATTAGTGAAGAGAAATTTATGAAGAGTACAGACAAATGGCTGGATTATGCCAAAGTAAGGGTTTCTTATGGTGAAAATGGTAACCGTTCAATCGGTCGTTATGCTGCCCTTTCTAACTTATCTTCCGGTACATATACATTCGTTACAAGTGGCGGTGCTGCTTATAGCGTAGGATATGTTTCTGCAAGTAATCTTTCTAACCCTACTTTGAAATGGGAAAGAAATGCATCCGTTAACATAGGTTTGGATTACTCTATTATTAAAGGGCTCGTTACAGGTTCTGTTGATTATTATAATAGAACAACCAAAGATCTGTTAGTTAACCGTACACTGCCATCAGTAACCGGTTTTGGAAGTATCCTTGCTAACCTTGGTGAAGTGCAGAACAAAGGTTTTGAATTCAGCTTCAATACCAACAATATGAAGCGTAAGAATTTTGAATGGCGCTCTACTTTGGCGTTCTGGTGGAATAAAAACCAGATCAACCACTTGTATGGAGCAACCCCTGATTTTGATGCAACCGGTAAACAGATCGGTTCGTCAGAAAAAGATGATATCGGTAACGGATGGTTCATAGGACACAATATCAATGCAGTGTATGACTACACCATTACCGGTGTATGGGGTACTGCAGAAGCGGTTACTGCTGCCAAATATGGTTACAAACCAGGTGATTTCAAATTACTGGATGCCAACGGAGATGGTAAATACACTATCGCTGATAAGCAATTCCAAGGAAATACTGTACCGGATTTCTCATGGAGCTTGAGAAACGAATTCAAACTTTATAAGAACTGGGATTTCTCTTTCACTTTATATGCTAAAATGGGTCAGCTGAGCCAGTTCAATGAAGCAAAGAATGTTGATAATTTCTATGATCGTTCACAATTCTACGAGCGTCCATACTGGACCCCAACCAACCAGATCAACGACTATGCTGCTTTGATGTCAAATGCAGGCGGTCCGGTATCTTGGAACGTTTACAGGAAATCTACTTTTGTAAGACTGAGCAATGTAAGCCTTGCTTATACGGTTCCTTCTAATATTGCACATAAATGGAAATTGGAAGGATTAAAAGCCTATTTCAATGTTGTAAATGCTGCAGTATTTTCAAACTGGAAATTCTTTGATCCTGAATATCATGGAGCAAATACAAGTACCCTGCCCTCTAATCAGACTCCCGTGCCGGTTACTTTCAATTTCGGTTTAAACCTTACTTTATAAGATAACCTCAATAAAAAACAGAAGACATGAATAAGATATTTAAACTGGCCTTTCTGCTATCGTTTGTCGTTATCAGTACGATGACACTGAATAGCTGTAAAAAGGACTGGCTTGCGCCAAAACCCCTTTCGATCTACTCTCCGGAAAATACCCTCGTGGATGTTGCCGGATTTAACGCAGCCCTGGCTGCCTGTAACCGTAACCTTCGTACCGAATGGTATGGAGACGGTGCACCCATGATTACCGAACAATTATTCTCTGAAGTATCAGTAGACGGTACCGATGATAAAGCGGGCCCTGCTCAAAATCTGGACCTTCAGATCACACCCGATGCAAACCTGAACAGCGCCGACTTTAACAGGATCGGTTGGTATTGGAACCAGGAGTATGTAGGGGTTCGTATGGCGAACACCATCATCTCCCGTTTACCAACAGCTACCGCTATTGCAGATGCAGATAAGAATATCCTTTTGGGAAAAGCTTATTTCTACAGAGCGTATGATTACTATCGTTTAACTCACCAGTTTGGCGATGTTCCCTGCCCTACCAAAGAAGTAACTTCTGCGAAAGTGGATTTCACTACTGTTAAGCGTGAAGTGATCCTTACCCAAATGAAAGCAGATCTTGAATTTGCTGTGAAATATGTTCCCTTTGTAGCTGATAAAGGAGATGTTAACCGCGGTGCCTGCTATCATCTGTTAACCAAGATCAACTTGGCTTTAGGCCTGTTTGACGATGCCATTGCATCTGCCACAGCCGTGATCAATGCAGGTACATTTAAACTGATGACTGCCCGTTTTGGTGTAGATGCAGGTGTGGCAACTAAAAACGTAACCTGGGATCTTCACCGTCCGGATAACAAATCAGCCGGTGCGAATACAGAAACCCTGTTTCTTGTAACTGATCGTTTGGGAACAGCGAGTGCCTTCTTAAGCTCTATGCTGGATGGTGGTAGCGGTGGTACCGGAGGTATGCGTATTATGCGTCAGGTAGCACCGGGCGTATCAGTAGGAACTACCATCTTCACTCCTGCCGGTGGTACCGGTATGACGGCTTCTGCAGGTGTTGAAATTGATATCATGAATATTTACGGAAGAGGTATCGGTCGTGCCAGAAACACAGCTTACAGTAGCTATGGTATCTGGGATGACATTAATGACCTGCGCCATGATTCTCTATCAGGCAACTGGTTATATCCTGAAAACCTCCGTTACAACAACCCGGCTTTAAAAGGAAAAGATACTGCCTATGGTCTGCGCCTGAGGTTGAAAGGACCTACCGGTACTTTATTGTGCGATGATACACTCCGCAGATGGTACCCTTGGCCTCACTACAAAGTGTATATTCCAGATACAGAGAATGTACCAATGCAGGGTGGACACTCAGACTGGTATGTATTCCGTTTAGCAGAAACGTACCTGTTACGTGCAGAAGCCTATATGTGGAAAGGCGATGCGGCCAATGCTGCTGCTGATGTAAACGCAGTAAGAACCCGTGCAAAATGTGCACCGTATACTGCTGCGCAAATGAGCATTGCTACCATTCTTGATGAAAGAGCCCGCGAATTGTATTGGGAAGAGCCTCGTAAGACAGAGTTAACCAGGATCGCGTACATCTTCGCAAAAACTGGTCAGCCTTACAATGGTAAAACCTATACACTGGCTAATTTCTCTACTTCTAACTTTATGGTAGATCGTATCTTAGAGAAGAACAATTTCTACAAATCCAATTTTGTTACTGTTCACGGAGACCAGTTCCGTATCAGTCAGTACCATGTATTATGGCCTGTTCCGCAGAGTGCTATCTTAGCTAATCCTGACGGACATATGAACCAGAACCTTGGTTACTCCGGTTCGGCAGGTAATGTTGCTGCCAGTGACAAAATAATCGACTAACCGTTAACACAGTTCTTTAGGTTATTAAGCAAATAATGAATGCCATCCCGTAACAAAGGGATGGCATTCTCTTTTACAGTTTTAGCCATTTATCATTAAATATTTTTCGATCATGCATCACAGCAAAAAAATCATTTCCATGCTCACCGGAATTATCTTATCGGTAAGCATGTTTGCACAATCGCCAAAACCGCTATTACAGGTGATAGATTCGGCTCTGCAGAAGGCAGTGGCACAATACAAATACATGGGAACGGTTTTGCCGGGCGACAAATTTCCGAAAACCTGGTATCCCCTCACTAAGAAGCAAGAAACCAGCAATTCAAGCTGGTGGTGCAGCGGGTTTTACCCCGGCTCACTTTTATATCTTTATGAATATTCCAAAGACCCTGCTTTATTAACCGAAGCAAACAGAATTGATAAGTTACTGGAGAAAGAACAATTCAACAAAGGCACACATGATCTTGGTTTTATGATGTACTGCAGTTTTGGCAATGCCAACCGTTTACAGCCATCCAAAGAATATGATGAGATCCTGTTAAACAGTGCCAAATCACTCTCTACCCGATTTAATGCAACTGCAGGAGTAATTAAATCATGGGACCATGGCACCTGGAAATATCCTGTGATCATTGATAACATGATGAACCTGGAATTACTTTTCTGGGCAACCCGCTATAGTGGAGATTCTTCGTATTATAAGATCGCAGTTTCACATGCGAATACTACCATGAAGAACCATTTCCGTGCGGATTACAGTTCTTACCATGTAGTAGATTATGATGTTACTGATGGATCTGTGATCTCTAAGAAAACACACCAGGGCTATGCCGATTATTCAGCATGGGCAAGAGGTCAGGCCTGGGGCTTGTATGGATATGTGGTGATGTACCGCGCTACCAAAGACCAGAAATATCTGACACATGCCAATAATATTGCAAAATTTATCATGAGCAGACCAAACCTTCCGGAAGACAAGATCCCTTTCTGGGATTATAATTCACCGGAAATTCCTGCTACCTATCGGGATGCCTCTGCTGCAGCCATTACTGCTTCTGCGCTGATGGAACTTTGTAAATATGGTAATGATGAAGAAAGGAAACAATCCTATATCCGGTTTGCAGAGAAAGTGATCCGTTCATTATCTACCCAAACCTACACTGCCCCTATTGGTGAAAATGGTGGTTTTATTCTGAAACACAGCACCGGACATTTACCCGGCAATTCTGAAGTAGATGTGCCGCTTACGTATGCGGACTATTATTATATTGAAGCAATGATGCGGTATAAGGGGTTGAAAGGGAAGAAATAAGAAAACAAGGATCAAGAAGACAAGAAGACAAGAAACAAGAAACAAGAAACAAGAAATAAGAAACAAGAAACAAGAAACAAGAAACAAGAAACAAGAAACAAGAAACAAGAGTTAAGGGTGGATAGATGATGAAGTTATTTTCTACTTCATCATCTATTCACCCTTTCTTATTTAAAAACATTCCTCCCCTCCCAGGGGAGGTGTCCGCCAGAGGCGGACGGAGGGGTTCATGACTTGTGCAGTAAATAAACTCCACACCACCCCGCTCTGCGCTAAGCAGCTTGAGCACCCCTCCTCGCAGAGAGAGGAGGGGAAATATTTGTATTGATATTTAATTTAGTGAAATTATTATTGCCTCCCCTCCTTTTGCAACAATATCAATACCTAATACAGAATTACTATTCACATCCCTCGTTCGTTTGATCACGTTTCCTTTTCCATCATCATCATAGATCGATGCGATATACTTCTTCCCTTTATCCAGAAAATCAAGTTTGATATTGGTTTGATAAGGTTTATCATTTGCAATAGATCCAATAAACCATTTACCCCCCTTTTTTCTCGCCACCGTAATATATTCGCCGATCTCACCTTTTAAATTGATAGTTCGATCCCAGATAGTTGGCACCTGTTTAAAGAATTCGATCTGTTCAGGTTGTGTATAATAGGCGGGTCTTCCATACCAAAGCATGGATTGCAAGGGACTGTAATAGATCACCGTTAAAGCCAATTGCTGTGCCTGGCTTACCTGTAGTTTTTTGGAGAGCAGTGTGTTGTTAAAACTATCACTCTGACTTCTGTAACAGAATGTATAATCAGCCGGTCCTGATAAGAAACGGGTGAAAGGCAGAGTAGTATTATGAAAAGCATCGGGATTATTTTCATTACCTCTCACTCCCTCTTGAGTTAAGAATGCAGGAAGGGTTCTGCTGATGCCAGTTGGCTTATAGTTATCGTGTACATCAATGATAAAGCCATAATCCTGTGCTTTTTTTACAGCTTTGATCAACCAGGTAATGCCTTCCTGCGAAAGCCCGTTCACGAAACCGAATTTTAATCCTTTAATGCTCCAGCTTTTGTAAAGGGTGAACAATGTGTCGAGATTATTCTTTCTCAATCCTACATAATTCACATAGAGTATCAGGCCTATCCCTTTTTCTTTTCCATGACTTACCACTTTGGGCATATCAATATTGGCCACTACTTTCACGGGGTCTGAGTCCTTGTCAAATTCTGCGGCATATCCTTTTCCGTACCAGCCGGCATCGAACATGATGTATTGAAAATTCATTTTCTGTGCAAAATCAATACAATCCAGCGCACCTTGTGTAGAAAGCGTCATATCGCGCAGCAACTTACCCGGTTTGATCCAGCTGTAATCTTTTGAGGGATCGGGTTTGTTATTTAATTTATATAACAGATCGCTGTTATTACGCAGACCTATAGCCGTTTCAGAAAAACTGAGCGTGCGCCAGGGTGATACAAATGCACCATTGAGTTTTACGGTATCCTTACCAAATTTTATAGCCAGTGCATTTTCTGTTTCGCCTTTGCCGATCATGGCTTTTGTATACTGGTCATTCGCGGCTTCATTGATGCTGATATAGAGATTGGGTGATGCCAGTATTAATGGAAAATCAGAAGGGTTCTTTAATTCATTGATGGGCGTAGGACTGAATACGGATTCTGTATTATGACGGTACACGGTATAGGGAATGGTAAATTGAAACCCTGTATACTCTTTTACAATAGCCATAGATACTTTGGCAGAAGCCTCCGGTAATACATAACGGAAAGCCAGGTTATCATTGAATACCCGTGCTTCAATTGTGAAACTAAAACCATCGGGTTCTTGATATTGGAGACTGATCTGGTTATATTGATTATGGATCGTAGCATTCTCTCCAAATGGCCAGGCAAAGGTTTCATTTGTACTGCTCCTGACTATTTTTGGTTCGCTGATCTTTCTGGAAGGGATCGAACCATTCTTAGTTGCCAATCCCAGTGGCGACCAACCCAGGATCACTTTTTTATGGTAATCAACCCTGTATTCAAGTGTTTTTCCCTCCAATTGACGAAAATTGAGACTTAACTGTCTATCAGGAGATAACTGATTGATGACGTTGCTTTTCGACTGGCTGAGTACAGTTGACGCAGAAACACAAAAAAACAGGCAAATGAGCAGGCAATACCAGGCTTTTGTAAAGAGGCGGGCAAACATGGATGGCATAACAATTGGGGTTAGGTTTACGAAAAGATACCCAAACAATCGGTCACAATAGTACGGATTAGGCCCTTTTCTATTTTCGTAGATTACGAAAACGTTTTCACCTTTTTTCGTAATTGTTGTACCTTAGGTACGGATTTATCAGGTAACCTCCCCCCAAGGAAGTTATCTACTTAAAAGACAACTTCGATTATGAGTACTAACCTGAAAAGGCTTGCAGAAGAACTCGGGCTTTCGATATCATCGGTATCAAAGGCTTTGCGTGACAGTTATGAGATCAGTGCCGAAACAAAAAGAAGGGTTCGTGAAATGGCTGAGAAGCTCAACTACCAGCCCAACCCCTTTGCCAGCAGTCTTCGCAGAAAAAAAAGTATTACCATCGCCGTTGTGATCCCCGAGATAGCCAATAACTTTTTTGCACTGGCCATAGATGGAATTCAAATGGTTGCACAGCAGAAAGGTTACCATGTATTAACCTACTTAACACACGAAGATTATAAGAACGAAGAGTCAACGATCCGGCACTTACAGGGCGGACGTGTAGATGGCGTATTGATCTCACTTTGCCGAGATACGGCAGATGTAAGTCATCTGGCATCTCTCCATGAAACCGGGATCCCGCTTGTTTACTTTGATCGGGTACCCGAGACCATGGAGTGCCCTACGGTTACCACTGATGATTATGAAAGTGGTTTTAAAGCCACAGAGCACCTGATTCAGGCGGGATGTAAGCGAATTGCCTGTTTGTCCTTATCGAATTATCTTTCTATCGCGCATAAGCGCCTGAATGGCTATGAAGATGCATTGAAAAAACACAATATCAAAGCCGATCCGAAACTGGTGGTACAATGCACCAATGATAATGCCGCCAATCTTGATATGATCAAAAAACTACTGAAAGGAAAGGATAAACCGGATGGCGTTTTTGCAACCGTAGAAAAGCTGGCGATCTCTACTTATTATGTATGTAACGATATAGGCATAAAAATTCCACAGCAACTGAAGATCATCAGTTTCTCGAACCTGCGAACAGCATCTTTGCTGAACCCTTCCTTATCAACCATTACACAGCCTGCCTTTGAAATGGGTAAAGAATCTGCTGCTTTATTATTCCGGATGATCGAGAAAAAAACCTTTGGTAACCGCAT
>CANGOX010000093.1 GCA_947455605.1 Chitinophagaceae bacterium | reverse complement strand
CTTGCCATGACTCTTAGTTTTTCTCCGATTTTTTTCGGGAGGCAAAGGTAGGGAAATGCGTTAAATTACCAATAACAAAACCCGTTTTTTTGAATATTTTCTCCACAAATCAGGCAAAAATACCGTTTGGAACTTCCTATTATACTGGTTTATCCACATTTTAGACGTCAAATCCCCCGGTTTCCATTTGGGAAGTGGTAAAGATGCATCGAAAACAGGGATCGGCAAAACATGGCTCCTCAATGGAAAAAATAATTATCTTCCTTTTTAGCCAAAAGCAATCTTATGATCAGAAAATTACCCTTTTACCTTGCCATTTTCCTGTTTTACGTATCCTCTGTGTTAGGGCAGGCCGGCTATTTTTATCCGGGTGCCCCCGGCAACATGAACCCGGCTATTCCTACGCCTGAACAGTTTTTGGGTTATCCGGTTGGCTCGCAGCATACCAGACACGACAAGATCGTTGAATATATCAAAGAACTGAGCAAGGTTTCCAACAGGGTTAGTTATCAGATCATTGGCGAAACCTATGAGCATCGGCAGCAGATAATCGCCATTTTTACCTCTTCCGCTAACCATAGTCGTTTGGAAGAGATCCGTAAAGCGCAGCTGGCGGGCCAGTTAACCGGAAATACGGCCAATATCCCATTAGTGATCCATCTTGCCTATAATGTACACGGCAACGAACCTTCGAGCAGTGAAGCAGCCTTATTGACCGCCTATTACTTAACCGCCAATGAAAGTGAGGAAACCAATAAATGGTTGAGCGGTATGGTTATGTTGATGGATCCCAATATCAATCCGGATGGTCGCGACAGACATACAGAATGGGCCAATGAACATAAGGGAGAACCACCTGTGGCCGATCCGGCAGACAGGGAGCATAATGAGATCTGGCCAGGAGGCCGGTTCAATCATTATTGGTTTGACCTGAACCGCGACTGGTTTCTCGGCACTTTTCCTGAAACAAGGAACCGGATCCGCTTTTTTCATCAATGGAAACCCTATGTGCAAACCGACCATCATGAACAGGGAACCAATGCCACGCATTATTTCGATCCGGGAAAATACAGCAGTAACAACCCCGTAGTGCCCGATTATTTGTACAATACCATTTACCCGAAATATGCCGAATACTTTGCAGAGGCAATGAACAAAATAGGTTCAATGTATTTTACCAAAGAAGCGTATGATAAATTATATCCGGGTTATGGCAGCAGTTATATTAATTTTTATGGAGGTGCCGGATTCCTTTTTGAACAGGCAAGCAGCCGGGGGCATGTGCAGGAAACCACCACTATCCCACTCACGTTTGCCTTTACGATACGGAATCATTTTACAATGTCATTGGCAACAATCCGGGCATCATTGGCCGAAAAATCTTCCTTGCTGAAAATGCGCGCCGAATTTTATAAAGCAGCAGCGGATCAATCAAAGAAAAGTCAGATCAAATCTTATTTATTTGGTGATCCGAAAGACGAAACCAGAACAAGGGCTTTTGTAAACATGCTGTTGATGCATGAAGTGGAAGTATATGAAAATGAGCAGACCACCCAGGTTGAAGGCAAAAAATTCGATGGAGGCAAAACCTATATCGTTCCGGTTGAACAGCCCAATTACATTATGGTAAAAACCATTTTTGAAAAAGCGATCCCTTATACAGACAGCATCTTTTATGATGCATCCACCTGGAGCCTGATACATTCTTACGGACTAACTTATGCAGAAATGAAGAATCCGATCACAAAAGGCAATCGCGTGCTTTCCTTACCGGAAAGAAAAGTTCCGGTGGTGCAAAAAAGTAATTATGCTTATGTATTTGAACTCACAGACTATAATGCACACAAGGCGATTTATGAATTACAAAAAGGAGGAGCGATCGTACAGACTGCTTTTAAACCTTACACGATTACCGTAGATGGTAAGCCGAAAAAATTCGGGTATGGAACGATCTCCATTCCTGTACAAAGACAAACGATTTCTGCAGATTCGCTGTTCCTGTTAGTTGGCAAAGTGAGCAGGTCTTCCTCAGTTACCATACATCCTGTGTTTACTTCTTACAGTACCGAAGGCATTGACCTGGGCAGTGGTCAGATACAAACCGTAGCACCTGTAAAAGCAGCCATGCTGATAGGTACCGGCGTAGCGGCTTCCGAAGCGGGTGAGATCTGGCATTTATTGGATGAACGTTTACAGATGCCGATCACAAAAATTGATCTGCTCACACTTGGCAGAACAAAACTTGATAGATACAATACGCTGATCATAGTATCCGGCAATTACGCATTGATTGATAAAAATACCAGCGACAGGATCAAATCCTGGGTGCAGAATGGAGGAACCCTGATCACGATAAAATCCGGAACTGAATGGGCCATCCGTCAAGGAATGACCAAAGAAAAATTGATTCCTGCAACAGATTCAGTTAAACAGGGCGCCCCTGTTACCCGGATGAATTATGATATGGCCACTGAAAACGAAGGTGCCAAAAGCCTGGGTGGTTCCATCTTTACAGTAGACCTTGATACCACCCACCCCATTGGTTTTGGTTTTACCAACCGGAAAATATCTGTGTACAGAAATGCACAAACCTATCTCGCACCCAGTGCCAATCCTTACAGCACGGTTGCACAGTATATCGAAACCCCCCTGGTAGGCGGATACCTGCATCCTTTATCAGCAAAAAAAGTAAAGAACTCTGCCGCCATTCTTGTTGCACAGGAAGGTGAAGGAAGGGTGATCCTATTCTCAGACAATCCCAATTTCAGAGGTGCCTGGTACGGCACGAATAAACTCTTTTTGAATGCTTTATTCTTTGGAAGTTTGACAAATGTTCCGAGAGTAAATTAAAATGAAAAGCGGCCATGTATCATGGCCGCTTTTCATTTATTATATCAATTGCATTTTCGCCACTTTTGGATCCACATGAACCGTATCATGTTCAAAATCCAGTTTGATCCGCCATTTCTGCATGGTGGCTGCGCCAATGATGGCTTCTTCACTTAGTCCCGGCACGACAAGAAATTCATCACTAAGTAAAACATCATTGATATAAAAATCAAGTCGCATTACCTGGTTAATTTCAATGTAATGCCCTTCGCTTGCTGTTGCTATCCGTCTTGTTCTGCCAAGACCTTCCGCATTTCCAAGCTTTTCTACAAATTCAGGATTAATACAAGAGAGGTTTGCTCCTTTATCGAACAGGCTATATAACCGATGCTCCCCTTTCGAACCAACATACAAAAGAGGAAGTTTTATTACCGACATACGCTTGACTTTAAACCCAATTTACAAAACAAAGCCGGTCAAAAACCGGCTTGCGTTAAATACGGGTAGAAAATACTTGAATTGTGAGTGGTCAATGGTGAATAGTCAATGAACGATTATTTATTGATCATTCACCATTGACTATTCACAAAAAACTCACGACCGACGATTCACGCCTCACGAAAACTACTTATACATCTCTTCCTTTAACTCCTTCACCCTGTTGTCTTCCAGGTACTCATCAAAAGTCATTAACCTATCAATGATACCCTTTGGCGTTAACTCGATGATGCGGTTAGCCACCGTTTGCATAAACGTATGGTCATGCGATGTGATCAACACCACACCCGGGAAGGTCTGACAGCCTTCATTGAAGCTCTGAATACTCTCCAGGTCGAGGTGGTTGGTGGGTTGATCCAATATTACCACATTGGGATTCTGCAGCATCATACGGCTTACCATACAACGCACTTTCTCTCCCCCGCTTAATACATTGGTCTTTTTCTGGATATCATCACCACTGAACAACATTTTACCTAAAAATCCACGGATAAAAGGCTCATCAGCATCGGTAACATGCGCAGGTACATATTGACGCAGCCAATCCATCAGGGTAAGGCCTTCGGTAAAGAATTCCTGGTTTTCCTGTGGCAGGTAAGCCTTGGTAATGGTAGTACCCCACTCAAACTTACCGCTGTCTGGCTCCATCTGACCCGAAATGATCTCAAAGAAAGCAGTGATCGCTAAGGGGTCGCGGCTCAGAAAAGCGATCTTTTCACCTTTATTAATGCTGAAACTTACTTTTTCAAACAATTTTCTGCCATTTACACTTTTGCTCAGGTGCTCTACATTGAGGATCTGGTTTCCTACTTCCCTTAATGGCTGGAAGATGATACCCGGGTATTTACGGTTTGAAGGCTCGATCTCTTCAATGGTCAGTTTCTCCAATGCCTTTTTGCGGGAAGTTGCCTGCTTACTCTTTGAGGCATTTGCAGAGAAACGGGCGATGAAGTCTAAGAGATCCTTACGCTTATCTTCATTCTTCTTATTCTTATCATTGATCTGGCGCGCGATCAATTGAGAAGATTCATACCAGAAAGTATAGTTACCGGTAAAGGTCTTGATCTTGGAGCGGTCCACATCTGCCACGTGGGTACAAATGGTATCCAGAAAGTGACGGTCGTGACTCACCACCAATACGATATTCTCATAATCAGCGAGGAAGTTCTCCAGCCAGCCAATGGTTTCAATATCCAGACCGTTGGTAGGCTCATCCAATAAAAGAATATCGGGATTTCCGAACAATGCCTGCGCCAACAATACCCTTACTTTAAAGGTGCTGGGGATATTCTTCATCAATACCTGGTGCATTTCTTCTTTTACACCCAGGCTGCTCAGAAGCATACCTGCATTACTTTCTGCCTCATAGCCACCCATTTCACCAAACTCACCTTCCAGTTCGCCGGCTTTCATTCCGTCTTCTTCGGTAAAATCGTCTTTAGCATAAATGGCATCGCGTTCATGCATCACATCCCATAAGCGTTTGTGGCCCATGAGTACGGTATTCAATACGGTACATTCGTCAAACTCAAACTGGTTCTGTTTCAGCACGGCCATACGTTCGCCGGGCGTGATCTCAACGGTTCCTTTATTAGGTTCGATCTCACCGCTGAGGATCTTTAAAAAAGTGGATTTACCGGCACCATTGGCCCCTATCACACCATAACAATTGCCTTTGATGAAGTTGATATTTACCTCATCGAACAATACCCTCTTGCCATATGCCAGGGTTATATTTCTTGCACTGATCATGTATTTGCGCTGTTTTTCGGCGGCAAAAGTAAGGCTTAGCGTTGATTTTAGATGATATTTCAATGTAACCTGCCCTAACAGCGGAATGGCAGGGTTTGGGCAACACTTCTAAAGCTTGATCTTCCTCAAGACCTACATATTATCAAAATGTTTATTTATCTTATCCTTCTAAAACTTAACCATGAGAAAACTCCTGCTTTTGAGTATTTGTGTAGTAAGCCTTATCTCCGCTTTTGCCCAGTCGCCCAAAGATTCAGCCGCACTGGCCAGAAGGGATAGTTTGCGGATGGCGAAAATGATGAGTTCTGCTGTGTATCCATTGATCAAAGAAGCCCCTATGGGCGGCGTGGTTCCAATTATGAATCCGGATGAAATGCCCGACCCTAAAATGAAATATAAGTTGCTGATGAATTTTACACAACCTGCCACAACCCCGGCCAAAGCCAAAGAGATCAATGGCGCATTGGCTGAAGTGGCAAGGATCATTAACCTGCATATTGCCGCAGGTGTGCCGCAAAAGAATCTGGAAATAATGGTGATAGCACATGGCTCCGGTCTTTTCTCTTTACTGGATGATGAACATTACCAGAAAAAATTCAAGATCAATAACCCCAATAATAAACTAGTGAAGGAATTGATGGATGCAGGAGTAAAATTCAGCAGTTGCGGACAGGCGATGAAATTTCTGGATATAGAAAAGGAAACACTGATACCCGGTATCCGGCTTGCGTATTCGGCCAAGACCCTTACTTCTACTTATACTCTCAAAGGGTTTCAGCTAACGGATGTAAATGATTAGTTGCTTATGAAAGCCTGGCGGTACAGCACAGTTAAAATTTTAAAAATTACCGTGTATTTTATTCAATTCTATTGACAAATATCATGTTTTCAATGATCATGAATTCCTATAATAGTTGTTTAAAAACTTATTTTATGGGAAAAAATGATCAATCAGCAAAAACGGTGCTCTGGATAGCCCGTATTTCAGGAACTGCCATGGTAATCATTACCTTAGCCTTTGGCATTGGCTATTTATTTGAGGGCATCAATAAAAAAGAATCGGCTTCCTCATTCCCACCTTCTTTAGTTCTTACTTTTTTTATGTGGGGCATCGGTCTGGCGGGATTGGTGTGGGCCTTATGGAATGAGAAAAAAGGAGGAATTCTTTCGTTTGTGAGTTTGGTGGTATTTATTCTAATGGCAGCAACAGGTTCGGGAAGTATTGCAGCAGGAGGCGTATTGGCCATTTTTCTGATACCGCCTATTCTGTATCTGACTTATTGGTATATGACAAGAGATAACAAAAGCAATATTCCGAAATGAGCATAGCTGATCGGGTGTATTAATTTACTGTCATTTCTTATGGATCGGGTACTGATAATACAATCCTGTTTAGATTTACATGAATCAAAATAGTATGCCAGATCAAAAAATAAATCAGGTTTCCAGAAGATCATTTATCAGGAATATATCCTTTGCCACAGCCTTTCTGGCCAGCGGTTCGCTGCAAAAGTTAACTGCAGCAGAAGTAGAAAACTGGAAAGACAAAGTGGTACTGCGTTTTGCTGTAGCATCCGATGCGCATTACGGACAACCGAATACGGCTTTTGATGAGATGATCGAAAAAGTGACCGGACAGATCAACCTGTTTCACAAAGAGAACCCACTTGATTTCTGCGTGATCAATGGCGACCTGATCCACAATGAAAAACCTTTGCTGCCCAAAGTAAAAGGGAAACTGGATGCATTAACCATGCCCTGGCATGTAACCCGCGGCAACCACGATATGGTAACAGAAGACGAATGGAAAGCTGTATGGAATAGGCCTTTGAACTATGATGCAGTTGTAAAAAAACATGCACTCATCATGGGTGACACTTCTAATGAAAAGGGTACGTATCTCTCACCGGATCTTGTGTGGCTGAAAGCCAAACTGGATGAACACAAAAAACGAAAACATGTGTTCCTCTTTCTCCATATCCCCCAGGCAAAATGGACAGCAAACGGAATTGATACACCTGCATTTTTTGAACTGATCCGTCAATACCCCAATATCAAAGCAGTATTTCACGGCCATGAGCACGATCAGGACGGGGTAAAAATGGATGGCAAAATTCCCTTCTTATTCGACTCACACATTGGTGGCAATTGGGGAACCGCCTACAAAGGTTTCCGCGTAGTAGAATTAATGGATAACGGAACAATGGTTACTTATATGATGAACCCGGTAGAGAAAATGGCAGCACTTACCTATTGATGTAGTGAGTAGTGAGAATTGAATCCCGCTGTAATTATTAATTATTAATTTCTAATTATTAATTAAACTCACCATTCTGCCCTTGCACTAGGCCCCGCATCCAGCGTACTGAATTCCCCCGCGAGATATTTATAATAAGCCGTAACTGCGATCATTGCCGCATTGTCTGTGCAATATTCAAATTTGGGAATAAAGGTTTCCCATCCCTGCTTCTCTCCCATTTCTATCAATCCGGTTCGTAAGCCACTATTGGCACTAACCCCACCTGCAATGCAAACACTCTTCACCCCGGTTTGCAGAACAGCTTTTTTTAGTTTGGTGAGCAGGATATGTACAATGGTATATTGAATAGACGCACAAAGATCTTTTAGGTTTTTCTGAATAAAAGAAGGCTCTTGTTTTTGCAGGAAGTAGAGTACGGAAGTTTTCAGTCCGCTAAAAGAAAAGTTCAGTTCCGGGATCTGTGGTTCGGCAAATTTGAATTTACGTGGATCCCCCTCTTTGGCATATTTGTCTATCAGTGGGCCGCCAGGATAAGGCAATCCTAAGAGTTTCGCACTTTTATCAAACGCCTCTCCTGCCGCATCATCAATCGTTTCACCGATCACCTCCAGTTCAAGTGGTGATTTTGCCAATACGATCTGTGTATGCCCACCGCTAACCGTTAAACATAAAAATGGAAACTCCGGTTTTTCTTCCCCGATCAGGTTAGCCAGTACATGCGCCTGCATATGGTGAACGGCGATCAACGGTTTATCCAGAGAAAGCGACAATGATTTTGCAAACTGGGTACCCACTAACAAACTTCCGATAAGGCCGGGAGCCTGGGTAAAGGCAATAGCGTCGATGGTCTGGAGTCTGGCGTTAGGAGTTGGGAGTTGGGGTAAGGCCTCTTTTAAGGCTGCATCCACAACCGGAACTATGTTCTGCATATGCGCCCTGCTGGCCAGTTCGGGTACTACCCCACCATATTTTTCATGCACGGTTTGATTGGCAATAAAATTGGATAAGATCTTCCCATCCACACAAACAGAGGCGGAAGTTTCATCGCAGGAAGATTCTATAGCTAAGATACAGGTAGACAAGTTTTCAAGTTTCAAGGCCCCAAATGTAAAACAATCCACGTAAGCTAAAAAAACACAGCCCCTTGATCCTTGATTCTTGAATCTTGGTCCTTGAATCTTGATTCTTGGTCCTTGGTTCTTGATTCTTGGTCCTTGGTTCTTGATTCTTGACCCTTGAATCTTGGTTCTAGTTACTTCGTTCTGATCGCCACCACCGGATCCATCTTCGCGGCAATAGAAGCCGGAATGATCCCTGAAATGATACCGAGTATGATACAGATACTTAAAGCAAGAATGATAATATTAGGTGCAATAAAGATCGGGAATGGCAGTACGGAACTGAGAACAATCGACAAAAGACCCACCAGCCCCAGACCAATCAATCCACCGATAATACATAAGAAAGCACTTTCGAGCAGGAATTCCGTTAGAATGGTACTTCTTTTGGCCCCCAATGCTTTTTTGAGTCCGATCTGACTGGTTCTTTCCCTTACGGTCACAAACATGATATTGGCCACACCAAATGCACCAACGATCAGGCTTAAACCGGCAATGGCCCATCCACCGGCACTTACCTGGCCAAAGAATCCTTTTACCTGCTCGCTGAACAGGGCCACATCATTACAGGAGAAATTATCATCTTCCGTAGGACTCAAACGCCTCGACTGGCGCATAATGCCAACCAGTTCATCCTGTAAGGCAGAAGTGGGTACAGTTTCTTTAGCCTGCACCATTATTTTAGGTTGATTATTATCCGGCTCATATACACTTGCGAAATACCGGTATGGAACAATAATGCATTGATCAAAATCAAATCCCCCCACAAAACTTTGTCCCTGTTTCTTTATCACCCCCACAATGATCACCCTCTTTCCGCCATAGCTGATCTCTTTGCCTACTGATTTTTCAATATTACCAAAAAGCTGTTCCGCCACTTTATAGCCCACAACACCGGTAGAGGCACCACGGGTGAATTCCGTTTCGTTGAGGTATCGTCCGTTCTCTATATCAATGGTCTGTATATTATTGAACTCTTCCGAGATCCCATAGATACTCACATTAGTTAATATATTATCCTCATATGAAAAACTGGCTGAGGTCTGAACCATCATAGCCGCATTGGCAGCAAGCTGGCTCTTGGTTTTTATAAACCGCATTTCCTCATAGCGCATGGGTGGCCTCTTCATATATTTCCACCAGGGATAATCATTTCCGCCGCCATATTGCCATTTATCTATGTAAATGGTATTATTTCCAAAGGATTTGATATCATTTTGCACCTTACGTTCCAGGCTATCAACGGTAGCCAATACCCCAATGATACAGAAGATGCCAATGGTGATCCCGAACAGGGAAAGAAAGGTACGGAGTTTGTTAACCCTGAGTTCCTGCATAGCCATGCGGAAACTGTTCCATAAAATGCTGAGGAGTTTAAGCATGAACCAAATGTAAGATTGTATTGTATTTATTACCAGGAAATTTATGTGAACGGTGTGTTGAGGGGATAGCAACAAGTTTGAAAGCATATTTCAACAAAGCAGTGTTATTTTCAGTTTTGTTGAGACTATGGTTTGATTATCGGATTGGCGGATTGCGGATTAGCGGATTGGATTTACGGATTATAATGCGCTAATTCGCAATCCGCTAATCCGCAAATTAGCCGCGGCGATAAAAAAGTTATTAGCTATCAACGTTTAGCATTAATTCCTGTACTACTTTTGCAGCGATTTCTTCAACTATAAACTTGCACTATGACCTGGAAACAAGTCTTCACTTCATCGGTAGGAAGGAAACTGGTGATGGCATTTACCGGCATTTTTCTGATTCTTTTCCTGATTATTCACGTTGGCCTGAATGCCTGTATCTGGGCTAATGACGGTGGTGAGATGTTCAACAAAGGCGCCCATTTTATGGGAGCTAACTGGGTTCCCCGTTTATTGGAAGTAGGTCTGTTTGCCGGATTATTTCTCCACATTATCCAGGGTTTTCTGCTTACCGCTTCTAACCGCAGCAAACGTTCTGTTGGATATGCCGTAAGTTATGGAGAAGGAAGTAAATGGTACAGCAGAAGCATGGGCTTGCTGGGTACCCTGATACTCCTGTTCCTGGTTTTACACCTCTATCATTTCTGGTTACCTAACCGCTCCCACCAGGGTTTCCTGTTGGGCGAAGAGATCAACCTGTACGAAAAAATGAAATTAGAGTTCAGTGAATTATGGGTGGTTGTGGTATATGCCTTGGGATGTATGTCATTAGGCTACCACCTCGCACACGGGTTCCAGAGTGCTTTCAGAACATTGGGTGTACATAACAAACGCTATAATGCCCTGTTTACCTCTCTCGGTTATGCATTTGCAATTATTGTTCCATTGCTGTTTATAATGATGCCGGTGAGTTTTTATATGGGTTGGGTGAATTAATTAACGGATTAGCGGATTGCGGATTAGCGAATTGTAATCCGATATCAATCCGATAATCCGCAATCCGCCAATCGAAGCTGAATAGCGAACAAGGTGTACAAGTGAGTGACACAAAAGGAGCTGAAGAAAGTTCCGCGGTTGATAAACAAAAAATACAAACTTCAAACTGCAGCATATGTTAGATGCAAAAATTCCTGCCGGGCCTTTAGATGATAAATGGGTAGATTATAAAGGGCATTGTAAACTGGTGAACCCGGCCAATAAACGCAAGCTGGAAGTGATCATTGTAGGTACCGGTCTGGCCGGCGCATCTGCAGCAGCTTCACTGGGCGAACTGGGTTATAAAGTAAAAGCTTTCTGTTTCCAGGATTCTCCCCGTCGCGCCCACTCCATTGCAGCTCAGGGTGGTATCAATGCGGCCAAGAATTACCAGAATGATGGTGACAGTGTGTTTCGTTTGTTCTATGATACCATTAAAGGAGGCGACTACCGCGCACGTGAATCCAATGTGCACCGTTTGGCGGAAGTGAGTGCCAATATCATTGACCAGTGTGTGGCACAGGGTGTTCCTTTTGCCCGTGAATATGGTGGACTACTGAGTAACCGTTCTTTTGGCGGTACACAGGTACAAAGAACTTTTTATGCTGCGGGCCAGACCGGTCAGCAGTTATTAATAGGTGCTTATCAGGCATTAGAACGCCAGGTTGCATTGGGTAATGTGAAAATGTACAGCAGACACGAAATGCTCGAAGTGGTGAAGATCGATGGTAAGGCACGTGGTATCATTGCCCGCGATTTAGTGAATGGAACCCTGGAAAGACATTTTGGCCATGCGGTATTATTGTGTACCGGAGGTTATGGTAATGTATTCTATTTATCAACCAATGCCATGGGTAGTAATGTAACTGCTGCATGGAAAGCACATAAGAAGGGAGCTGCATTTGCAAACCCTTGTTTTACACAGATCCACCCAACCTGTATACCGGTGAGTGGCGATCATCAATCGAAACTGACATTGATGTCGGAATCATTGCGTAATGATGGACGGATCTGGGTACCTAAAGCACAGGGCGATAACCGCAAAGCCAGTGAGATCCCTGAAGAAGAAAGAGATTATTACCTCGAAAGAAGATACCCTGCTTTTGGTAACCTGGTACCACGCGATGTGGCATCGAGGGCAGCCAAAGAAAGATGTGATGAAGGATATGGCGTAGGAACAAGTAAGCAGGCTGTATACCTTGATTTTAGCGCAGCCATTATCCGTTACGGAAAGATTGAAGCGGGTAAAGAAGGAAGAGATGATGTTGCAGAAGCTGAGATCATCACCATGGGTAAAGAAGTGGTGAAAGAAAAATACGGTAACCTTTTCGATATGTATGAAAAGATCACCGGTGAGAACCCTTATGAAGTGCCGATGCGCATCTACCCTGCTGTACACTATACGATGGGTGGCTTATGGGTGGATTATGAATTACAAACCAATGTTCCGGGACTATATTGTTTGGGAGAAGCTAACGTCTCAGACCATGGTGCTAACCGTTTAGGTGCATCTGCTTTGATGCAGGGATTGGCTGATGGATACTTTGTAATTCCTTATACTTTAGGTAACAGCCTCGCTGATGAGATCTATGCAAAAGCGATCGAGACCACTCACCCGGCTTTTGAAGCAGCTGAAAAAGAAGTGAGCGACAGGATCAACAAACTCATGAGCATTAAAGGAAACCAAACTGTTGAAAGTTTCCATAAGCGTTTAGGAAAGATCATTTGGGAGAAATGTGGAATGGCCCGCAATGAGAAAGGGTTGAAAGAAGCCATTGCTGAAGTGCAGGCATTGAAAAAAGAATTCTGGAGTGATGTGAAGATACCGGGCGAGATCAACGAAATGAATCCGGAACTTGATAAAGCCAACCGTGTTGCCGACTTTATAGAATTAGGTGAGTTGATGTGCATTGATGCACTGAACAGAAATGAAAGCTGTGGCGGACATTTCCGTGAAGAATACCAGACACCCGATGGAGAAGCTTTGCGCGATGATGCAAACTATATGTATGTAGCAGCATGGGAATACAAAGGTGAAAGTAACTGGGAGTTGAATAAAGAGCCGTTGGTTTACGATGTTATTAAACCTACGCAAAGGAATTATAAGTAGTTATCACAAGTATTAACCGCAGATCAATTTGAAAATTTGAAAGTGTGCTAATTTGAAAATTAAATTAGTGGCAAATTCAAATTATGAGAAATGATAAGCAAAATGTGATTGTTGAGAAATCAGTTGAATTTTCTTTGGCAGTCATAAGATTTACGGAAGTTCTTGAACAAGACAGAAAATATGTAATTGCAAAACAGCTTTTACGTTCCGGAACCTCGATTGGTGCTAACCTATTCGAGGCCCAGAATGCGGAAAGCAGGGCAGACTTCATTCACAAAATGAAAATAGCCGCCAAAGAAGCAAGCGAAACGCTTTTTTGGCTCCTCCTATGTGAACGAAGTAAGACCTACCCTTTTGATCCGGCCCTACCGGACGATCTCGCAGAGATCATCCGAATATTATCCCGGATCATTGTTACAGCGAAAGGGTGAACTGTTTTACATTTTCAGATTTTCAAATTTTCAAATTTTCAAATTTCGATATGGAACATTACCACATGAATCTGAATCTAAAGGTCTGGAGACAAAAAAACTGCAAAACCAAAGGCGAGTTCAAACTGTACCGTGTTGAGAACATTTCTTCGGAGATGAGCTTTCTCGAAATGTTTGATGTGCTGAATGAGCAATTGATCCGTGATGGGGATGATCCGATCACTTTTGATCATGATTGCCGTGAAGGGATCTGTGGTGCCTGTTCTATGTATATCAATGGTAAACCCCATGGCCCATGGCAGGCAAATACTACCTGTCAGCTGCATATGCGCGCCTTCAAAGATGGCGATACCGTTGTGGTAGAACCCTGGAGAGCCGATGCCTTTCCGGTGATCAAGGATCTGATGGTAGACCGCAGTGCGTTTGACCGTATCATACAGGCCGGTGGTTATATCAGCGTGAATACCGGTAATGCCGTAGATGGCAATTCACTCCCTATTCCGAAAGATGATGCAGATGCTTCTTTTGCTGCAGCGATGTGTATTGGTTGTGGTGCATGCGTAGCGGCTTGTAAAAACAGTAGTGCGATGCTGTTCCTCAGTGCCAAAGTATCTCACCTCGCTTTATTGCCACAGGGTAACCCTGAGCGTAAGAGCCGTGTGATGAATATGGTGGCACAGATGGATAAAGAAGGTTTTGGTGCCTGTACCAATACCGGTGCCTGCGAAGCAACCTGTCCGAAAGAAATTTCACTGAGCAATATTGCAAGGTTGAATCAGGAATATTTAATGGCGGGTTTAACTGAGAAATAAGCCCACCCCCTTTAGTCCCCCCGGGAGGGGGACGGTATCTTGTTAAAACGAGTGTTTCATGATTGAAACACTCGTTTTGTTTTAAGCAGTAGTTTTGTATTCAATTTTTAATTTCTAATTCTTAATTTTTAATTACTGCGTGTCTAATTCCTACTTCCAGTTCAAACAATTCACCATACACCAGGAAAAGTGTGCCATGAAGGTATGTACGGATGCGTGTTTGTTTGGTGCATGGATTGGGGGGGAAGTAAGAAGTACAAAGTACGAAGTACGAAATGTTTTAGATATTGGAACGGGCACCGGGTTATTGAGTTTGATGCTGGCGCAGCAAACGGAGGCTCAGATTGATGCAATTGAGATGGATGAATCGGCGGCGGAGCAGGCTGGGGATAATTTTGAAGCTTCTCCATGGAAAGAAAGATTGCAGATAATTACCGGTGATGCGAAGCTTTTGCATCTGGGTAAAAAATATGAGCTCATTATTTCCAATCCACCCTTTTTTGAGAATGATCTGAAGAGTGAGGATGCGAAGAGAAATCTTGCTTTGCATAGTGAACAGCTGAGTCTGCAGGATTTACTGCTGGTGATCAAATCTCATTTAGCGGCGAATGGCAAATTTGCGGTGCTCCTGCCCTATCACCGGAAAGATATTTTTATCCGATCTGCGAAGCTTGAGGGATTCTTCCTGGCAGAAGCTGTATCAGTAAAGCAAACACATAAGCATAATTATTTCAGAGCGATGCTTTTGTTTTCCGGTGTTGAAGCTTCTTTGCTAGCGAAAGAGATCATCATACGTGAGGGTGAGGAATACTCAAATGAATTTACTTCTTTACTGAAGGACTACTATTTACAATTATAATCTCTCTGCGCAAGCTCTGCTTCTCAGCAACTCTGCGGTGAATGAGAATGCTATTTCACCGCAGAGACACGGAGAACGGGGAGTTTGCGCAGAGGGTTAATGTTTTGCGTAGTCTGAGAGGTAACTGAATGCCTCCGTCAATTTTCCGTTTCTTAAGATCGTTGCCTTTTCTATTGTAGTACTGCCGCCTGTACGGATATCATCCAATACATATTTGATCAGTTGCTCACCAAAGAACCGGCTGGCATCGCGGGGTAATTCATTGGGCAAATTGCCTACGGCCATGAGATCGATACTGCCGGGTAAATAGGGCGCTGTTTTTTGTCCGCTTAATTTATCTACGCCATAGATCGGATCATCAATGGAAGCGTCACCAAGATTACAGGGAATACTTCCATTCTTATCATCTGTTATATCAGCGATCACCTGTATGCGAAAATCCTTTCTGTGTAAGGTTTCCATCAGAAACAGACGAGGTATGTCCTGCTCCCAGTAAATACCATTCATCAGAATATCTGTATGAGCGCAGAATTCTTCGAACACACATTCATATTGCCCTGCATGTGTATGAAAATCTTCCCGGTTATATTTTCCGGTTTCTTTATGGCGATAAAGATCATTCCCCTTTAAATGCACATATACGGGATAGGTAAAATGGCGGGATAGATATTCATCGGGTTCCACTTCCTGCACATCCATTAAGTTCATTTCTTCCAATATACCGTGTGCCACACGGCCGCTGCCCGTTACCGCTATTTTAATAGGTGGCAGTTTTAAACCAAAATAGGTG
>CANGOX010000092.1 GCA_947455605.1 Chitinophagaceae bacterium | reverse complement strand
TTATGTGTATAAGCTGGTGCCACAATGGTAAGCGCTGCTTTGCTCACACCAGCAGGTAGTGAACCGCTGTTTTGATCAGACTTTGGCGCGGACCCCAATTTCTCACCCGGAAACCCATTTACCATCCAGGTAAGCGATGCGTAAATGATAATACTTGCTATCAATGTAAATAGCGACAATTTCGTGTTGTCAAATAAAGAAGGCCGACCGATCGTACGTAAGGCTTCTACCGTTCTGTTTGCCTGCAGATTTTCCAAAAGATTTAATGAAGCAGGCTCTTCCAGTAATAATTCGCAGCTTTCTTCGAGTGAGGGGTATTGTTTATTTAAATACCGTGTGGTTTCTTTTTCAGTAACAAGCCATATCCTGTTAAGAAACAGCATGAGCGCAAGTATCAGCACGAAAGCGATGAGGATCGTCCAGAATGGCCAGTGCCATACATGGCAAGACAGAAATGCAAACAAGATAGTATATGCAAGCGCAAACACGGCATTGGAAAACAGGCTCAGCCCGATCCATTTTTTCCGGATACTGCGGATCATATCTAAGCCCTGTTTATGCATATACCTTTTCTTTTTTTGTACGATAAGAAAAGAAACGCTCTACGCAAAAAACCAGGAAGATCAGTACCCACAAAATCTGTTTTGCCTTTGTGTTGGTAACATTCGCAGCAGGAAGATGTCTATTAGCAGTTGGTGATGATACTAATTTCAGTTGCGCTTCATCTATCACTCTACGATCATTTACCGAAATCCGTTTTTTATTGCCTGTATCCATCAGACCATAGATCAACTGCGGGAAAGAGGGGCTCCAGGGCAGATCATTCCAGGCCGGATCAAAATGGGAATAGAAATGATAGCGTTGTTGTACCTGCACATTTTCTTTTGTGAGTAAGGGTGATCCTGTTCCGTCTTTCCAGAGAATGGAAGCTTTTGTTTGGGTGTAAGCTATGCGTTGGTAGAGTGCTGAAGCAGGATCGGTTCCGGATTCATGGGTCACAATATTTGACCGAAGCGGCATATTTTTTCCGGGTTGATACATAAATATAGTACGTGCATCAATGCTTGCCGGAAGCGGAAGATCTGACAGCCAGTATAACCAGTCCTGTTTTGCGGGTATCTGTGATGCAGTATGCGCAACGGTAAGATCGATCCTTTTTTTCTTTACCTGTTTAATGGATTCAATAGCAGCCTGCACATAACGCAGATCATTTTCATAGGCATTTGCAAAAATCGTGATCTTCCATTTTGCAGTATCCACAGTAATCGGTTCTCCGTTGCCATAGCTTACACTCAGATTACCGTTAAGTACATTCAATACAAAATCATTTTGTGTGGGTTGATCAGCGGCAATCACCTGTTGATGAAAGCTCGTAGCAAAAGGATGGGTTTCACCAATAGAAAGAATGATACTGTCGTTGCTGCCCAAATAAGCATCGGCAATAAATCTTTGTACACTATCTGTATGCGTAAAGGTTTTCCATTTTACGGAAATACCCACTGCAGGCCTATCTCCTGTAAATCTGCTCAGTCTGTTACCGGTAAACAGGTATATCGGCATACCCGGCAGTGACTGTTGATCGAGTAAGCTGATCAATTGCCAATATGAAGGCAGATCGGCGATTGCTGTATCGACCTTTTTGTTCAATACCGTTGAAAGGTCTGATTCTTGAAATCCTTTTTCAAATAGATGCAATGTATATCCGGCATTCAGTAATGAATCAACCAATTGTTTGAAATGTGTATATGCCTGTGCGGCATCGGATTCTTCCATTAATACCCATCCCTTCTGTGTGCTTGATTTCCAGTAAGGTTTAGCAAGGAGTAAGGCTAATAAGCCAATGAGTAAACAACGCAATAATAATAACAACCATTCTGTGATCTGTAAACTTCTGGCGCGTTGCTGTGCCGTTGTTGACAGTAATTGAATGCTTCCTACTTTTAAGATCTTGCCCTGCCGTATATTCCATAAATGGATCAGAACAGGAATGCTGATCGCGCCGGCTGCCAATAACCATATGGGTTCCAGAAATTGCAGCAAGGCTTATACTTTTAGTTTGAGACGTTGATTTAAAAAATCGCGCAGCACCTGGTCAATGGGCTGCTGCATGTTTACCATTCTGTAAAAGATCCCACGGTCGAGCAGTTGAGAGCGCAATAATGACAGATGTTCTTCCAGTTTCTTCGCATACACTTCCTTTGAACCGGCGCTTTCAATAGGAATGGTTTCGCCGGTTTCCAGATCCTGCAGGGATGAATATCCTTTATAATCCAGTTCCAGTTCATTATTACCCATCAGATGAAATACAATGATCTCGTGTTTCATCAGGGATAATGCATCAAGCAGGTGCATGATCTCATGATCCTTTTGATAAAAATCGGTGATGAAAACGAGCAGTTCTCTTTTATGTGCTCCAGAAAAGATCTCTTTATAATTTATGGGCTCGGTAAAAGATCCTTTGGGAGAAATGGTTTCCAACTGATAATAAAACCTTGCCATATGCTGGTGGTCTTTTTTTGCAGGAAGCTGAAACAGTTCGTTATTCCTGAACACATATAAGCCCACCGAATCATTCTGCAGATTGGCCAAACAACCCAATGAAGCCGCTATATAGCGTGCATAAGCGATCTTGGTAATACCATTATCCTCATGATCCATTGAGGCACTGGCATCGATGAGGAAACGGATAGAGATGCTGGTTTCTATTTCTGATTCGCGTATATAATACCTGTCTGAGCGGGCATACATTTTCCAGTCGAGCTGCCGCAGATCATCTCCCGGCTGGTAACTTCTGTATTGGCTAAACTCAAGTCCGGGGCCTTTTACCTTGCTTTTATTGATACCCGACATGAACCCGTCGATCGTTGTTTTTGCTGCCAGCGGCAGATTTTTGATCGCCATGATAATTTTCGGATCAAGTAAACGGCTCATGAAAAATATTTTGAAATCCGGTTTGGAAAAAAGATCAGCCGATCACGGTCTTGGGTCTTGCAATGGTTTTGATCAGTTCTTCTGTTACATTGTCTGCAATGATATTTTCAGCATCTGCTTTAAAATTCATCAGGATCCGGTGTCTGAGTACCGGGTAAGCCATAGCATGTATATCTTCCATCACTACGGCATATCTTCCTTTCATCAAAGCGCGTGCTTTGGCAGTGAGGATAAGGCTTTGTCCTGCACGTGTTCCAGCCCCCCATCGTACCCATTCTTTTACATAACTGTTTCCGGATGCATCGGGTCTTGTGGCTCGTACCATATCACTCACATAACTGATCAGATCATCATTGATATTTACTTCGCGTACCAGTTTTTGTAATTCTTTGATCTCATCACCATTCAAAACCGGTTGGATAGTTACTTTCTTACTTCCGGTAGTGCTGCTCAATACTTCTATCTCTTCCTGTGCTGAGGGGTAATCGATCTTTACATATAAAAGAAAACGGTCGAGTTGCGCCTCGGGAAGTGGGTAAGTGCCGGCCTGTTCTATCGGGTTCTGCGTAGCCAGGATAAAGAAGGGTTTATCCAGTGGATAGGTTTGTCCGCCATAGGTAACTTCAAATTCCTGCATGGCTTCCAGCAAAGCAGATTGTGTTTTGGGAGGGGTACGGTTGATCTCATCAGCCAGAATAATATTGGCAAACAAAGGGCCTTTGTTGAATTTGAAAAAACGTTTACCCGTTACATGATCCTCTTCCAGTATTTCTGTTCCAATAATATCGGTAGGCATCAGATCGGGTGTGAACTGGATTCTTCTGAAAGATAAATGCAGCGCCTGCGACATGGTTTTTACCATCAGCGTTTTTGCGAGCCCGGGTACCCCTTCGAGCAAACAATGGCCACCCGCCAATAATGCCACAATGATCTCATCAAGCACAATATCCTGTCCAACAATGATCTTCTGGATCTCATTTTTTAACTGTGCTAATTTATCCAGTAGGTCTTTGATCCTTGTTTCTGTGGTCTCCAAAGCGTTCATTTTTTGTTCAGTTATTCAATATATCCTGCAGTTTGGAAATTATAGAAAAAACGTGAGAATCGGTCTGAATAAGAAGGGTTGTAATGAAAAATAGGATGAATGGGTGAATAAGTTCCTTTCATCGGCTTCTTTTTCGTCGATTTCTGTTTATGTAATTAATATATAATCTGATTCCATCTCGCTGCCGTGTTTTATATTCGTTGCATACGCGATCATTGTATTTGAACAAAATGTTTACATCAAAATTCACTTTTACCAGGTTACGTTACCGTTCCGGCGATTGGGATACTGACCAGCGCATGCCGGCCAATGTGTTGAATTCATTAGTAGAATACACGACCATTCCTATCAATACCCAGGAAAAAGTGATCGATCTGGGGAGTAAGGATATTTTCAATGCACCTTTCTGTTATCTCAGCGGGCATAAACTGGTGCAGTTTGATACACAGGAATCGGCCAATTTTAAAACCTATGTGCAGAACGGGGGCTTTGTTTTTGTAGATGATTGTAACCATGATGTAGATGGTCTTTTTGCCAAATCGTTTGAGGCACAGATGCAGGTATTATTCGGCACAGGTGCTTTAAAAAAAATACCCAATAACCACGAACTCTATAACTGCTTCTTCAAATTTGAAAAAGGTCCTCCCAATACCGGTTTCGAATTAAATGGATGGGGGGATGATCTGATACATGATTATTTAAAGGCCATTGAGATCAACGGACGGATCGGTGTGCTGTATAGCAATAAGGACTATGGTTGTGAATGGGATTATGATTTCCGTAACAAACGTTTTTTATCGGAAGACAATACCAAGTTCAGTGTGAATATTGTGGCCTATGCCATGAGGTAGTTACTGTAAAGCAAGCCATCTTTCAAAACCATTTTATTGGATTTTTGTAACCGGAATCAGGTCGAACTCTTCCTCAAAATAATGCTAATACATTAGGTTTGAAGGGTATGGAAGGCGTTTTTTCGCTCCGGCAATCCGGGGCAACCAGTGAAATTTCATTTCCCGGGAATACCTGAATTTGCCTAAGTAACCCCGTGATTTTCGGGTACAAAATGCCTGTTTTGAACAGCTGGCGGTACCTGGAGCGTATCCTTCACATTCCTTATAAGAAAATGTGCATTACTCAATGATACAGAATATCAGAATTTGCGTACCTTGAATCCGACAACTAACCTATTCACTTAAATTCTAAACATCATGGCAAAAGTTGCAAAGAAAGCCGCTAAAAAAGCAGCCCCTAAAAAAGCAGTAAAAAAAGCAGCTCCAAAGAAAGCAGCTAAAAAAGCCGCTCCAAAAAAAGCAGCACCTAAAAAAGCAGTAAAAAAAGCAGCTCCCAAAAAAGCAGCTAAAAAACGTAAAGCCAATCCGGCCCTTCTGGCTCCTATGACCGTTAACGATAAACTTGCTGCCGTGATCGGAAGCAAACCTTTATCAAGAGGACAGATCGTTAAAAAATTATGGGACTATTTCAAGAAAAACAAACTCCAGGATCCAAAAAATAAAAGAATGATCAATGCTGATGCATTACTCAAACCTTTATTTGGTAAGGCCCAGGTGTCTATGTTTGAGATTGGTGGCATCATCAGTAAGAATGTAAAGTAATACACTCGATTTCTTTCCGTATATAATAAGGTGGCATCAGCAATGATGACCACCTTATTATTTTTTCAGATTGTATGATGCTACTTTAAAGAATTCTGCACCGCAGTACCTGCTAAAGAAACGGCTTCATCCATTCCTTTTTGGGTGATGGAGAATTGCAGGGTATCTGCCTGAACAATGGTTACCAATTCTTCATTTTGCAGCGATAAAAGATGCGAATAAATAGTGGCCCAATCAAAGGATGATAATAATATCAATTGTCTTGGTTGACATTGATACTGTGTTGGCTGGGGAATTTCCTTTACAAGCGACCAAAGTGTTACCAGTATCTGATACCTATTATCCATACACCTAAGATAATGGTCGGAAAAGAAATGCTGCACTCTTTCTAGACAATAGTTATTCACAACCCTTAATTGGTGCCTTATATGGGCTCACTATTATCCGGAATTGACTGTTTTGGGGGTAAAATTGATTCGGGTTCTGCCTGCACCCAAATAAAGGCTAACTTTCTGATCAGTTATGACCAGAAGAATCCTATTGCCAATCGTATCGTTATTACTGTTCCTCACAGCAAATGCGCAATACCTTAGTTTAGATAAAACGGAGATCCGGAAACTGGATCAGCTGATCAAAAATCAAGCAGGCGTTAAGGCTATTTATCTTACGTTAGAAGCTTCCGCTAAGACAGCGATAAATGAAGCGCCTAATCCCATTGATACGATCATTTCAGAAGGCCATTTGACTACGGATCCTAAAAAGATCAGAACGGTAAAGTCGCTGGTTGATATGAATAAAATATATGCTTTGGCATTTACCTATTGTATCGCAAAGAATCCTGTGTACAAGGTCAAATGCATTGAATTTTTGATCGCATGGGCTTCTATTAACCATAGTGCAGGTAACCCCATCAACGATACAAAGCTGGATCCTTTGTTGGAAGCATATGACCTGATCAAAAATGAAATGACCGAGGGAGACAATGAAAAGATGTCTGTATGGCTTCATGAGATTGCCGATGCCGAAATAAGAAATCCACGCTTTACCTCGGGAAGGAAATCAGTTGACAACAACTGGAACTCGCACCGGATAAAGGTTGTGGGCAATATTGCCTATTTATTGAAAGATAAAAACTATCAACAGTTTACGGATACCGCCCTACAAAAACAGATACTGAAAAATCTTTACCCTGACGGATCCGGGATGGATTTTGAAGAAAGAGATGCACTTCATTATCATCTTTACACATTAGAACCTCTCTTGAAAATTGCTACAATTATTAAAAGAGCCACCGGCAAGGATTATTTTGCTTACGAATCACCATCAGGATCTTCTATCGAAAAATCTGTTGCCTTTTTGTTACCTTATGTAAAGGGAGAAAAAGTTCATCATGAATTCACCAACAGTAAGACTGCGTTTGACAGGCAGCGGGCGGAAAATAAGGAGCCCGGTTATACGATCGGTGCTGATTTTATTCCCGAAACGGCTGTTGAAGCACTTTCTTTTGCGGCATACTTTGAACCAACCTACCGGAAGACCGTACAGGAATTATTGCATACAAAATCTCCCTATCCAAACTGGCCATCTGTTTTGAATGCAGTAAGGAGCAACAAAAGAAAATAGTTATGTCTCCCATCTTTGCCCTGGTCTTTATTGCAATTGTGATCCTCCTTTTTATAAGGTATAAAACACCAAAGACAACGGCTGTATTACCTGAAGGATATAAAACTATACTCGCAGAACATGTTTCTTTTTACCGCTTACTAGATGATGCCGGAAGAAACCGGTTTGAAGAAAAAATAAAAGAGTTCCTCGGATATATCAGAATTCATGGGGTGAATACTGAGATCACTGATCTTGATAAATTGCTGATCTCTTCCAGTGCCGTGATCCCGATATTCGGGTTTCCCGAATGGAAATATTATAACCTCAGGGATATCTTAGTATACCCGGGTTCTTTTAATGAAGAAGATTTTAAAACAAATGGAAAAGCAGATATCATGGGCATGGTAGGCAGTGGCACCATGCAGCAGATGATGATCTTATCGAAACCTGCACTGTATCATGGATTTGACAATATATCAGATAAAGAAAATACCGGTATTCATGAGTTTGTGCATTTACTGGATAAAGAAGATGGGGATGTGGATGGATTACCGGAAGCTTTGCTGGACAAAAAATACACCCTGCCCTGGTTGAATTTACTGGCAGAAGGTATTGAAGAGATTAAGAAGGGCAAATCTGATATCAATGTTTACGGGGCAACCAATAAAGCGGAATTTTTTGCCGTTGCTGCAGAATATTTTTTTGAGCAGCCTGAGATATTTAAAATGAAGCATGCTGAATTATATACGCTGATGACACAATTGTTTAACAAAGATTATTCATTCAAATAATACCGGCTTACGTATTTCATGACTTCTGTTTCATCCACACTCACTGTTTGATCAATGTTTTGATCTGCAATTTTTTATCATCCTCTAATAATTTCACAAAGTAAATACCTGAGTTTATATGATGAATTGGCAGGTTTTGTCTGGCACCTTTTAACAATGCTTTACATTCGCCTTCCTGCAAAATCCTGCCGGTTTCATCCAATAATTGCCAATGTAATCTTTGGTAATACCGGTCTGTTAAAATACTGATCTGATCAAGCGTAGTAGGATTGTTCAATAGCAAAATATCTGTTTGAGGGGCAGCTGTTGGCAAAACAGAAGGCAATGCCGTTACGGTACTATAATTAAGTTTCCATAGATCATTGAAAGAATTTGCCGGCCCAAATTCAGTATCGCCACCCAAAGTAGTTGAGGGATTTCCTGTTCCGCCAAATAGCCAGAAATTTCCCAGGTTATCATTCCAAACAAATGGCCTGAATCTGGCAGCGGGTATATTTTGAGCAGCCGCCACACCTTTATTTCCATTAATACCTGGTTGATTAACGATCGTACTTCCTCCCATCCATGCCCATTTGTTTCCATTGAATACCCATAGATCATTCAGATAACCGAAACTGCCTGATGCATCTTTTCCAAATCCGCCCAACAACCATACATTTCCTGACCTGTCTACCCAACCTGTTGCACCATATCGGATACCCGGCACATTGATTGAAGCGGGAACCCCTTTTGTTCCATATACAGCAGATGCAGCACCCGCATTCATCCATATCCAGTTTGTACCATCCCATTTCCATAGATCATTCATTAATCCTGCTGCCGTATTTTTCCCTCCAAAAAGCCAGAGATTATCATTGCTATCTTTCCAGAAAGTGCTTCCATACCTTGAACCCGGTGTATTTGCCGAATCTGCAATACCTATACTGGCCGCATATATTCCTGTTTGATTGGTCAGATTACTTCCCTTGATCCAAGTCCAGCTATTGCCATCCCATTTCCACAAATCATTCAGTGTATTTACTGTATAACTACCACCCCCGGGCAGCGGCGAATTAATCGATGCCCATCCGCCAAACATAAAGAGATTATTATTTTTATCAGACCAGGTAACTGCATTCAAACGGGATGGGGGATGATTTGAAGTATCCGTTATTCCTTTCTTTCCATAACTTCCCGTAAGGCTGCTGTTGCCTTTGATAAAGGTCCAGTTGGTTCCATCCCATTTCCAAAAATCATTATTGATCTGGAATTGATTTTGCGAAGGAGAAGCATTTCCTGAGGTACTACGTTTGCCCCCAAAAAGCCAGAGATTTCCATTTGTATCCGTCCAGCCTGCACTTCCCGCTCTTGCCCCGGGTTGATTAGTTGACGCAGCAACACCTTTAATTCCGTAATTCGGAAATTGGTTCCTTGATTTATTTCCATTGATCCATGTCCAGTTGCTGCCATCCCATTTCCATACATCGCTATAAAAATCATAAGGGGCAACATGCATCTCCCCACCATACAGCCAAAAATTTCCGTTCTTATCCATCCAGCTGATACCATTAGACCTTGATTCAGGTATATTCGCTGAAGCAGCAATGCCAAGGCTTCCATTGAAACCGGATACATTTACTCCGCAAGTATCTATCCCGTTCAGCCAGGTCCAGTTCTTTCCATCCCATGACCACAGATCATTATGATATTGCAAACTATAACTATCAGGTTGCGCTCCAAATCCGCCAAACAGCATTCCCTTCCCGTTTTTATCTGTCCATGCCATTGCATTATTTCTGGCAGCCGGGATAGCATTGGGTGAAGCAATTCCCTTAGCGGTATAATTTCCTCCACTATTATTGGAGAGACTGTCCATCCCATTTACCCATGTCCAATTACTGCCATCCCATTTCCATAGATCGTTTAAATTTCCATTTCCGCCAAAGACCCAACCATTTCCGGAACTATCCGTCCAACTAACAGATCCAGTTCTTGAGCTAGGAATATTGCCTGGAGAAGCCACCCCTTTGGTTCCATATTTACCGGGTTGTTTGGCAGCATAATCTCCTTTCACGAATTCCCAATAGGTACTGTCCCATTTCCATAATTCGTTTAATTCTGCAGAGGTTGAGCTAATCATATCTATGCCCGTTCCACCAAACAACCAAAGTACTCCATTCTTATCTGTCCATCCCGTTGCAAAGGATCTTCCACCGGGTGTAGATAAGGGATTTGCTGCTATTCCGTTACCGTTAACAGTAAAAGCACCATACATACCAGCACTGCCTCTCATCCATGTCCAGTTGGTGCCGTCCCATTTCCACATGTCATTGTTATATGAACTGGTTCCGCTGGTACTATCGAAGCCTGCTCCACCAAAAAACCAGAAATTCCCATTCTTATCAGTCCAGCTTGTTTCCGCGGACCTGCCCGGCGGATTATTGGTTGCTGATGCTACACCTTTGGCACCATAATTAGCTAAATAATTTTTTAATCCGCTTGTATCATTTGTGCCACCTTTTATGAAAGTCCAGTAAACTCCGTCCCATTTCCATAGGTCATTTAAATTAGATGGATAACCAAATTTACCCATCACATTTCCACCAAAGAGCCAGAAGTTTCCATCTTTACCAATAAACCCGCACCCATTTTGTCGGGCACCCGGTGTATTGGTTCCACCTGCAATTCCTTGTGTACCATAATTGCCTATCTGGTTAATCAGTTTACTGCCACTAAGCCATGTCCAGTTTGTGCCATCCCATTTCCAAAGATCATTGAGCAACCCGGCATTACCAGATGAATCCGTACCAAAACCCCCAAAGATCCAGGCATTCCCTTTTTTGTCAGTCACACAAATGCTGCCTGCTCTGGTACCGGGATAATTTGTGGTTGAGGGCACCCCTTTTGTTCCATAATTAGAGGATTGATCTGCTGCTTTATTACCATTCACCCATGTCCATTGGTTGGTTTGGGCATGAATGCCTGTTAGGAGAATCAAATACATCCCAAGCAATAATTGGCACTTGTACAGCAATTTCATTTGGTATACTTTTCAAAACGGAAATAGCCTATACGGATATTATCTATTAAGCAAATCATCCGGAGGATAACTGTTTCATTTGGGAACTATCCTAAAATAAAAATTTACCGGTCGGTACAGAAACGCTGTAAAGACTGATCACTTATACCGATAAATAGGGGGACATGTTAAATATACTCAGATTTTCTAAATCCGGCAAGTGGAATGAGAAGAATACTTAAGACCCCGTTAGGCTACTAAAGAAAATTATTGTTTACCCGGCTTAACGGCATTATGGTCTTTCCGCATATCATCTTCATCATCCATTTCAGGGCCCTTTAATATTTTTCGCCAGTCGATATTGCGTTTGAATTTTTTCATGGCATCAGCCGGTTCAAACACTTCTCTTGAGGGGATCTCAAGCACATAGGGTGAAAAATCGGGTTTGTCTGTAAAAAAATCCTGCAGCAAAGAAGCGGTTGCATCATACTGGTTCACATAAGGAACGTTGAGGATATTGTAGATCGTTTTTAAAATGGAACCGAAATTGGCGTGTATATGTGATGTATAATTTTTCTTTACATAGGGTCCTGCCATCATCAGAATACTTCTGTGCGCATCAATATGATCTACTCCGCCTTGTGGATCATCTTCGGTAACAATTACCAGCATATTTTTCCAGTAAGGGGTTCTTGACAGAAAATGCAGCATCCTTCCCAATGCAAGATCATTGTCGGCTACAAATGAATGTGTATAGGGATACCCGTCTTCCGGGCGTGGTTGTGCTGTATGATCGTTAGGTAATTGTATCGTAATTAAACCCGGCATTTTATTTTTTCCTTTCAACCACAGTTTGGTGAACTCCGTTTCAAACTGCTGTGCACGGAATTGATCGGGGATATTGGTATTGAAGCCTGCATAATTATGACTGGTATGGGGCCATAATGCTTTTTGCATGGGTACCATTACGGCATGACTTGCACCGGTAGCTGTATCATACCATTTTTCACGGGTGTGGGCTGTTTCATTGGCTTCCCCAAAATTGTAAAACGGAACTTTGCTTCTTTCGAGTGCTTCCCATATGCCGCCGCGTTCTGCATAATCTTCCGGATCAATACTTCCTGTTGTGCCGGGGAACCGCCTGCCGGGTGCGCTGGAATAGATCTTAGCCGATTTATTCACGCTAGAATTGGTCTCTACCCATTCATTAGGAATCACACCCATCATCCAGTGATGGCCATGTATAGAGGCATCACTATCGCAATAAAAATTATCTGAATAAGAAAACTGCTCGGCTATTTTTTTATGATTGGGTGAGATGGCCATGCCACTTACGAAAGTCTTATCTGCTTTTGCAACGGTTACATTCATCCCAAACCTCGCCAAGGTATTGTCGCCTTTACCGGAGGTCAGTTGTCCCATCAGTTCATCATAGGTCCTGTTTTCTTTGGTGATGTAAACAATGTATTTGATAGGACTTTCTGCAGTGCCAGGTAATAAAGGCAAGGGATTGGAGCGATCATCCGGGACTTCATTTATCCGGAATGTATTCTCAATCGATTGTTTTGTAAGCCCTGCTAATGCTGCCTGATCAGGAATTCCTACTTTTTGAAAAGTTCCCAGTTGAATATCTCCTACAAAACTACCCTGGATCGGTTTCACGAAACCCTTACCACCATTGGGTCCTGCGCCATAGCCCCTACAGGAGATCACATACAGACTCTTTTCATCCTTACTCAATTGCACTTTGGCGGGACCCCATCCTGAAGGAATTAATCCTGTAGTGGTTTTGCTGGCAATATCAATCACAGCTACTGCATTAAATCCAAGCAAGGCAACATATAATGTTTTCTCATCCTTACTCATTGCCAAACCAAAGGGAAGCAATCCCCTGTATTGATCGATCAGCGGATCTACTTTAATAGGGATCATTCCTGCCAATCGATGGTTACGGTAATCAATGATGGATATATTATCATTGGTGGCATTGGTAACATAGGCATAGGTTTGTCCTACAACAATTGAGTTAGGACTGGATCCGCCCACCACTTCTGCACCTTCTACCATTTCTCCTATCTGGTAACCGGGTTTATACCTGTCTATAACCGAATTGGTAGCCAGATCAATTGTGAACACACTCATGGCTTCCGGAGCCAGCGGGCTTCCCACACCGGGTACCTGCTGGCCATTAAATGTATATCCTTCTATGGCTTCCTTTGTGTCATTTCCGTAAGGATGCCAGGGGAGTAATAAACTGCTGTCTTTGGAGTTTTCTTTCAGTCCGGGAAGAAGCGGATAATCGTACATACCCACATTGGCAACAAATGCTGTGGTATGATCGGGACTTAACGCGATACCAAAAGGAAGCCTTCCTGTTTTAACTGAAGCTTTGATCTTACGACTGGCCAGATCTATTCTTACCATTCTGAAATTGGCACGATCTAATACCAGGAGTTCGTTATGGGTATCATTGAATAAAAGATCGGAAGTAAAGCTGTCTTCATAGCGCACACCGTTGATTTTGCCATTCAGACTGATGGAATCGATCCTTTGGTAGTTGGCAATATCATAGACGATCACAGATCCATTATCACCGCCGCTTAGGTATACAATATTTTCATCTTTACCAAAAGCAACACCCAGAAAAGAACTTTTTACAAAAGGAGAAACGATCTTTTTATCATAGCTCGGAACCCTTGTATGCTGAAGGCTGGTATTATCAATTACTGTAAATACACCGTTATGAAGCGTAACTGTTTTTGTTCCATTGGGCGAGATCGCCATGCCAAAAGGATCATGGGTAATACGAATGGTTTCGCCGGCAGGGGTAAGATAACGGCCACTGGGTAGTACGGTTGTACCGTTTGTAGCAATTTTTGTGTATTCATCTTTACCCGGAACCGATAGGATCTTTTTATTGTTTTGCGCGGAAACCGGCACTGCAAAAAAAGATACTAAAGCTGCAAAACCAATAACAGTATAGCCGTATTTCATAGTGATGTTGATTTGAAAAAAAAGCAAGATAACCGATAACTGAAAGTGCACAGTTATGCCTGGGTGTAAAGGTAAAGTTTCGTGATTTATTAACCTGAGCAATCCGTTTACAGGAAAACAGCCGTAACCGCCTCTCTAAAATCGTAATTTTGAGAACTACCACAAAAGGTAACTACCGTTATGGAATTTGGACTGATCACATTTGCAGATATGGAACCGGAGATCCTTCCGGGCAAAGGTATTCATGGCGAGCAGCGCATGCGGGATTTGATGGAAGAGATCAAACTGGCCGACCAGTTGGGTCTGGATGTATTTGCTGTTGGCGAACACCATCGTCCGGATTATGCCGTATCCTCTCCTGCCGTAGTATTGGGAGCGGCGGCTGTAGTTACTAAGAACATCAAACTTGCGAGTGCCGTAACCGTATTGAGTTCAGATGATCCGGTTCGTGTGTTTCAGGATTTTGCCACGATCGATCTTTTATCTGGCGGCCGTGCCGAGATCATGGCAGGCAGGGGATCGTTTATTGAATCCTTCCCATTGTTTGGATATGATCTGAATGATTATGATACGCTGTTCACAGAAAAATTAGATCTGTTGCTGAAGCTGAATGAAACAGAAAAAGTTTCCTGGAAGGGTAAACACCGTGCTTCAATTTCCAATCTGGGTGTGTACCCGCGACCTTATCAAACATCACTGCCCATCTGGCTGGCAGCCGGCGGTACCCCTGCTTCAGCCGTACGTGCAGCTACTTTGAACCTTCCCCTGATGCTTGCCATCATTGGCGGCATGCCTGAGCAATTTGTGCGTTTTATCAATTTATATAAAGAAACGGCAAGGCAGCAGGGAAAAGACATTGACCAATTACAGATCGGTATCAATAATCATTTTTATGTAGGTGACGATTCGCAGAAAGCAGCAGATGAATTTTACCCTTATTATGCAGCAACGATGAACCGCGTTGGCCGAGACAGAGGCTGGCCTCCGCTTTCACGCCAGCAATATGAATATTCAAGATCGCCCAAAGCCGCATTAATGGTGGGCAGTGTAGCGGAAGTGACCGATAAGATTTTATATGAGTATTCCTTATTCGGCAATACCCGTTTTCTGGCTCAGGCAAGTGTGGGACATGTGCCACACCATAAGATCATGCGGTCTATTGAATTGTTTGGAGATAAAGTAGTACCTGCCGTAAAAAAAGCCCTTATGGATACGCAAAGGTTGTCGTAAATAAAGTTCCCTACGGTGCCCGAAAAGCGGGAATTTTAAGTAACCTTAGCGATAACTTTTATAATTAGTAAGCTATATGACAAGGATCCCATTTGATGAAATGAAAGCCACTATTCAATCAGCTTTTGTATTGGCTGGAATGCCCGTAGAGAAAGCGGCCATCTGTGCGCAGATCCATACAGAATCTACACGTGATGGTGTGGCTTCACATGGATTGAACCGTGTAGAACGTTTTGTTGAATACCTGAACACAGGATTGGTAGATCCGAATGCAACCCCTTCGTTGGAATTGAACCTGGGTGCATTGGAGATCTATAATGGCAATATGGGTCCGGGTGTATTGAATGCTATTTTTGCTATGAACCGTGCAACAGAGATCGCAGAAAAGAACGGGATCGGTCTGGTGAGTTTGAAAAATACCACACACTGGATGCGCGGTGGTGCTTATGGCTGGATGGCTGCCGATAAAGGATATGTGGCTATCTGCTGGACCAATACAGAATCCTGTATGCCTGCCTGGGGAGGAAAATCAGAAGCGATCGGTAATAATCCTTTTGTGATGGCTGTGCCACGCAAAGAGGGACATATTGTTTTAGATATGGCCATCTCACAATACTCTTATGGAAAACTTTGGGGTACCCGTGATAAAGGACAGAAACTTCCCTATCCCGGTGGTTTTGATCATGAGGGTAATATTACCGATGACCCCGGAGCGATCGCAGAAACAAGACGAATCATGCCGATCGGTTATTGGAAAGGTTCGGGTTTTTCTGTGATGCTGGATCTGGTTTCGGCCTTATTATCCGGAGGATTAACTACAGCAGGTATTGATAAGATCAATAAAGGAAGTGGCGGCAGCAGTAACCAGATCTATATAGCTGTAAACCCCCTGATGATAGAC
>CANGOX010000091.1 GCA_947455605.1 Chitinophagaceae bacterium | reverse complement strand
GATGTATTTAATCTTACCCGATTCACTTGAGATCAGACTCCATCCACCCCAACCGTTTAATATCTTCCATTCTGGGTTTTTGTATTTCGTAAGTCCATCAATGTCAGATATGCCTATACTTAGATGGTCTGATGTTGCTGTAGACTCACTAATTTCTGATTCGTAATGGCTAAACTCTGTAGCAGCACAATCATTATCTGATGTGCCACCACCACCATTATCAGGGCATAAACTTTCGTAATCACCACCATCACATCCTGTACATGTACGGCCAACATATTCTTCAATAACATCAAATGTTCCATCTCCATGATAAATTGTTGTGACTAGAGTCCAGTCTATGCAACTCACGGAAGTAGTTTTAATAGCTGTCGTTCCAATAGTAGAATTTGAAGATTTTTGCTTAATTACTCCATACGAACAAAGACTGCCATTTTTATACACCATCTGATATTGACGAGTGCCAGTGATTGATAAAAAATGAAAATCCCCATCAGTTTTTATGTTATTACCACTATAAATATCTTGAAATGTATTTTCAGGCAAATTAGATTGTTGTTGGTTTGTAGGGTAATAGAAAACCAAATTACCCGAAGAAATACTATTACCTCTGTCTAATGCCAAAACTAAGACTGGCGTTACTGATTTGCTAATATTCTTGATAGTTTTGAAGTCTTCCTTAATCGGCACTACTAATAAGCTATGAGTATTATATGATTCAATCCTTGCTGCTGCGAAATCGAGGTTTTCTTCTAAAATTTGAATATTATCCTTTTTATTTTGGCTGAAAGCAGTTTTTTGATTTTCAAGCCATGAGTTGATTTGTGCAATAACAGATGGACTTATTGATTTAGACTCATCTAAAACATTTTTTTTACAACTAATCGTAAAGAATAACACCCCCAAAATCAAAAAACAAATACGAATGGTTTTTTTCATAATAGTCATTTTTGTTAATAATTAATAATAATATGTATGGGGGGGGAGAACGCAAGTCGAAAGTCTTTAATTGATTTTAAAGACACTCTTACGTTATTGTTTGAATACAAAGTAGTTTCGTTATCTACTAAGTCCTTTTTTCTTTTTCTTTGGGTTAATTAAGGAATAAAATCCCGCAATTTATGGCCATAAATAATTTGTACTGATACGTGACAGTGATTAGTTGCCAGAATCAAAACAATCAATTGCGGTAATCAACCGCGAAACAGATAATATATTATACTGGAATAAAAGTATAAGCCTTTTTTTGCACATGCAATAGGGGCAAGCCCTCTATTTTTCTGTGAAGTATTAAATTGCTATCAATGCTTTAGGCATTATAGATAAGTAGCTACATATGCACGCTAGGGATTGCTTCTAAAATGCGTAGTGATAATATGAATCTTACATAGTTCTTCTGCAATCACTATTAGGATATAATTTATCCCACATATATCAGAACATATAGCGCTTGCTTTCTTTTGCAAAACTGAAATAGTTATCAGTTTAAAATGATATTAGGCGATCTGTACTTAAATATCAATACGTTAAGCAGATTAAGCAACCTGAATAAAATGCAGTAGGTTGGTTTTAGAAGTTATCAGTATCTCAGTAAAAGTTGGGGTAGACAATGCGGTTTTAGGATAAATTTTTGCAGCTTTTCGTGAAATAAGGTTAAAATCCTTGAATTTTCGGGCTTTCCGGCAATAAAAAACCCGCTCTTTCAAGCGGGTCTATAAGCAATTGGTTTGGGTGCGGAGAGTTAGGGATTCGAACCCCAGGACCTGTTACAGTCAACAGTTTTCAAGACTGCCGCAATCGACCGCTCTGCCAACTCTCCGCGGCAAAAATACGTTTTGAATCCATTTGACAAAAAAAAATCAAAAATCAGGTGCGGATAAATACAGGAAACGCAATGCAGATAAGGATTTGGGCCGATTTAATTTTATTTTTTCATCTTATCATTCATGGGTTATTCCCTATAAATCCATAAATCGTAGTTATTGGGGTTCCCTTTGAAAGATCACAATGGTTGCCAAAAAAACTATCTGTTTTTTATTAGCATTTATCAAAAAAACTGATAGTTTTAACCATCCTATGAAAAGATATCGCAAGGTCTCTCTTGTCTTCTTATCCATATCCGCCTTCATCGGCCTTGTTCGTGGTTACCGGATGACCGGATATCCCGATGGTAACACTATACTGCTTCCTTATTCAGAACAGGTGATCAAAGATTCGCTTTTTTCAAATTATAGCATCCTCGGCTGGATCCTGTTTTCTCTGGTTGGGGTTTTCAGCCTGATCTCTATTGGCTTATTGCTGGCTAAAAAGCGCAGCTATCCTTATTTCATTATTGTAGAAGGCATATTTGCCATAATCTTTTCACTTACCAATATATTGCTCAATGGGTTCTCCTTTATACACCTATTACTCTTGCCAATTTGCATTGGCATGATCGTACTGGGTGTACTGCAAACACCCAGGGAGTTTTAAGGCCATTTTATTATTTCAGATAGTCTCTGATAAAGTTCTCTTTTGCTGATCCGATATTTTTATCCCAGAACGTTCTGTTGGCTGCACTCATTTGTGCCAACTGGTGTGCACGGAAGGGAACCGGGTAAATGATCTTTTCTCCGCCTGCCTGGTTAATCGCCGTATAAACCGATTCTGAAGAACAGGTAAAATCGATCAATCCGATCTCAGTAACGATCGTGGCTTTAGACCCTTTTAATAAATGCGCCGCATCATAATAGGGAACAGCCGCCAACATTTTAGCCTGATCATTTTTGGTGCTGAAAGGATTGGGCCAGCCACCTTTACTGCCATTGATGGTTTTCCCCCAATCACACATGGCAGGAACCGATGCTACAACTGCAGTAACCCTTGGGTCCAGTCCGGCAGCTGCCAATGCCTGTCCGCCTCCCTGACTTTCACCAATCACTAAAATCCTTTTACCATCCCATTCAGGTTGTTGTGTGAGGTAATCGAGGGTACGCATCAAACGCAGGTACATGCCATGGAAATAAACAGTGGCCCTGTCTTCCAGTCCTGTTTGTGAATAGTTATAAAGTTCATTTTTTTCAAGGTCTTTATAATACGCTTCGGGTTGTGCTACCAACATACCATGCGCATTCAGATCAAAACAGATCGCACCCTTTTCCATTTGCGCATAGCGCAGGGCATTACCGGGTTCAGACCGGCACCAGTTGCCACTTACACCTGCTGCATGTACAAACAAAACGATCGGAAGAGAGCCGGGTTTGGCATTATCCGGTTTGGCATAATATCCACGAACGGGTTTGGGGCCGGTGCAATTGATCTCCATATTAAAAACACTATATCCTTTTGTGATCTCATTCAAGGGAGTTGATTGGATCTCAAAAGCCAGGGCGCGCAATTGTTTTTTTTCTGCCTTCCAGAATTTCTCAAAGTCTTTTGGTCTTTTGGTGGATAGACCTAATTTTTCAGGGTCCACCAGTAATCCCAGTGACATAGTATCTGTTTTTGTGGTAACATCAAAAATAATGGAGCCTGTTGTAGCTGCGGTCTCAGAAAAGATTTGCAGTGAATCTCCTTTGCAGGCAAGTGTCTGCCTGGTTGTTGAGGTACTATAGTTTCTTCTGGTACTTACGGTTACAGAATCAGTTTTTTTGCCCGATAGAAATAATTTTACATAAATAGGATCACCTGAATGGTATATACCGTTTTCATGAGATTGACTGATCACCATATTTTGTGCAGCAAGATCTCCGGAGATAAAAAGAACAGAAAGAAGGATCATCGAAAAAAAGCGGGTAGGGGTCATGGCATACGTATAAGGCTTTAAGATAATCGCTTACCTGCATTTATCCAAAAGTTTACCGATAATCAGCACTTCATTACCGTGAGATTTGAGGGCATTATGGTCTTTTTACGATATTTGAATTTTATCATTCACTCTAACAGTATTACATTGGTTCGAATCATTGTCAGCAGAATACTATTTCCGGTTTCCCTTTTTATTTGCTGTTTTGTTTCTACGGCATTGGCACAGGATAAAAAACTGTGGGGCCATATCAAAGAAAAACAAACACCGCTTGAGTTTGCTACCGTAACGATCTTTCATCTTCCGGATACATTGCATGCGGTACAGTCTGTAACAACAGACAGTACAGGGTATTTTGCATTCAGTAAGCCAGTGTCTGGTGAATACAGGATAACCGTTCGGTTGATCGGTTATCAATATTTTGTTTCCGGGTTTCGTATAAATGGGATTGCCGATGAACAGATCGTTATGAACTATTCGCTGGTGAGAGATGCCTCTATGCTGCAACAGGTAACCGTAAGCAGCCAGAAAAAACTGATTGAAAGCACCAATAACGGTTTTGTGGTGAATGCTGCCGCCAATATTACACAGGCAGGTGGAACCGCCACAGATCTGCTTCGCAATACACCTACGGTTTCTGTGGATGCTGAAGGGGCGATCACACTACGTGGAAAATCTCCTTTGATCTTAGTGAATGGCAGAAACTCGGCGTTGACCAATCCCGACCAGATCCCTGCCAGCAGTATTGAAAGTATCGAGATCATCAATAATGCCGATGCACGTTATGATGCGAATGCAGAAAGCGGTATCATCAATATCAAACTGAAAAAGAATAAACAGAACGGTACCAATACGGCCATCGCACTGGGCACCGGTTTGGGCAGCAGGGGCAGGGTTAGCAGCTCTTTGTTGTTTAACCGAAAATCAGGTAAACTGAATATCGGATTGGGGTATGATAACCGTTTTGCAGGAAGAACCCGTCAGATCAATTCCACCAGAACCAATTTTTTCCTGCCGGATGCCTATCTCTTAAATCAATACAGAGATGATAAACGACTGGAACAATTACAGAATCTGAAACTCACCCTGGATTACAGCATCAGTAAACGCGACCAGCTTTCGCTGGAACTGATCGGTACCATGGAAGGACAGGATAATAATGAAACACTGAACAGTTTTTTATCCAAACAGAACAAAAGCTTTGTGTTCAATACCAGCCGTAATTCTATTGAGATCGAAAGAAATTATGCAGCCGAAATGGCTTTGGTGTATGAAAGGAAATTTGCGGAAGACAGAAGGACTTTAAATGCAAGTATCACAACCTCACCTGAAGACAATAAGCAGAATACAGATATCACATCGCAGGATCTGACCAAAGATTATGCAGTAACAGGCACACCTTATTTACAGCGTACCCATAATTATGAGAACCAGAATATCACCGAAGCAAAATTTGATGAATCCTTCCCATTGGCGGTAACGGGTAAGATAGAGATAGGGTATAAGGGCCTGTTCAGAAAGATCATTTCTGATTATGAAACTTCCGACAGGATCTCGGGAAACTATATAGTGAATCCTGCTAGCAGCAATGTATTTCGGTTTAATGAACAGGTACATGCAGCTTATGTACAGTTGCATGGATCTTTTGGTGATTTTGCAGACTCAAAATGGAAATATCATCTCGGACTTCGCGCAGAAGATGTTAGCAATAATGGTAAAGTACAAACCACCGGAACCGGTTTTAACAACCAGTACCTGAAACTGTTTCCTTCTATTCAATTTGTTTATCAGCCGGTTGACGGAACAACCTGGAAACTGGGTTATAACAAACGCATTAACCGTCCGGGACTGGGGCAATTGAATCCTTTTGTAGACATAACGGATTCACTCAGTCCGCATGGAGGTAACCCTAACCTGCAGCCTGAGATCATACATGCATTTGAATGGGGTTATGCCCATAGTTTTAAGAATGCATCTTTAACTACCGGATTATTCTATCGCTATTCTCAGAACAGTATCCGCAATTATTATTTATTACAGCCCAATGGTTCGGTGCTCAACACACCGGTGAATATTGGGAATGCAACCTTGTATGGATGGGAAACCGTTTTGAGCCTCACGCCTTTTCACGGATATGATTTGAATGCCAGTTTTACTTTGTTTGATCAACGATATAACGGCAGCAATGTTGCTACAGATGCGGTACAGGAGGGTTGGAGCTGGAATGGAAAACTCATCAACAATTTTGCGCCTTCAAAGAATACCAAACTGCAGTTAACCGGCAGTTATATTGCCCCGCAGATCACTCCTCAGGGAAGCAGGAGTGCACAATATTTTGTGGATATGGGCTTTCAGCAAAAGCTGGGTAAAGGAAATACCAGACTGGGTATCACGGTTACGGATCTGTTGAATACATTGAAGAGCGGCTATACTAACCAGGCAGCAAGTTTTTCTCAGTACCGTTATTCCAAAGCAGATACCCGGGCCATCATGATAACCTTTGCCTGTACATTCCGTTCAGCTTTTAAGGAGAAATTGATGGAGAATAAGTTTTCGGCGGAGTATTAATTACTATTCAACCCTCTGCGTAAACTCCGCTACTCTGCAACTCCGCGGTGAAAAGTCCTCGCGATAGAATAGCGCCTATGTATTCATATTTAACAGGTGTATTCACCGCAGAGAAAGGGAGGGGCAGAGTTAACCGCAGAGTATTGTTTATTAGTAACCGGAAATCAGCGTGCCAATGCAGCAGCAATAAACCCTTTTCCCGTTTCAAACACATCACCCACTGCTCCTACACGGCAATCACCTCTTTTCAGGCCGGCCCATTCTCTGATCTGGTAAACCGGTTCTATACCCGTACAATGCGCACCCATAAAGTATTTGATACCTGCTGCTTTCAATTCTTTGGCAGTCCATTGGATCTTATCATCCGGTGTATTGAACAAATGAAAACCGCCAATAGCGGTATAGATGGGTTGATGCAGTTGCGCCTGTATATAACTTGTATTATTGATGATGCCAGAATGTCCACAACCAGATAATAAGACCAAACCTTCTTCCGTACGGATCACCAGCGACATATCTTCAGGTATATTATCTTCTACGATTTCTCCTGCATTATTTTTATAACGTCCTCTTGTATTATAATTGGTTTCGGGATAACGACGTGGTACCGGACCTGTAAGATAAATACCCGGAAAGATCTCCGTAAAATGATCATGCGATACCAATGTGCCTTTCATAGCGGCATACGCAATGGAATCCTGATACCGATGATGATCCTCTGTTCCATCTGCATTCATACGGGTGGCCAGAAAACCCGGTGCCACATGTGTTACCTGCAGCGAATTGCTTTGTACAGATTGTAAATATTTACGCAGCGTTAACCATCCTGTTGTATGATCATCATGGTTATGACTCAGTATCAGGGTAGGAACCGTTGAGAGATCCAGTTTTAAATTACGGCTGTTCTTAAGTACAGTACTGTCATGACTGCCGGTATCGAAAAGAATGCGTGTGCCATCTGCCTCAACCAACGCAGAAAACCCCCACTCACCTAAACCTGCGTTGGCCAGCATGGTACTGAGCACCGTGATCTTAAGGTGCTTTACCACATGGGGTGGTTGTGCATTCAATAAACACAAGGTTAATAAACACGAGAGAAGCAGTGATATTTTTTTCATGTACTGATTAAAGATGAATGGTATTTGATAATTTATTATTTCTTCCCTTCCCTGATCGCTTTAAATTCTGATCCCTGTTTCCATTTGGGCCAGGTTTCTGAAAATGCCAAACGTTTACCTACCCGAAATAATATTTTCATATCATTCATCGCACCTTCTACTGTCCAGGTTTTTGCATCGTATTCATCAGAAGGCTGGTGGTAATTGTTTTTAGTGTAATCATCTTCCTGTTGTTTCCCATATTCTTTTCCTTTACCTACTACATCAATACCCGGGTTAATATACAAAGCAGGGATTCCGGCTTTGGCAAAATTGAAATGATCAGACCGATAATAATGACCTGCCTCAGGATGTGGGTTGGGCGAAATATAGCCACCTGTTTTTTCCACTTCTTCTTTCAGATAATCTTCCAATTCGGATTGCCCTTCACCAACGATCACCATATCTTTTGTTTTGGTGAAACGATTCAATTCATCGATGTTGATATTGGCAACCGTTTTATCTACCGGGTACAACGGATTCTCAGCATAATATTTGGATCCCAATAACCCCTGTTCTTCTGAAGTTACCAGCAGGATCATCACTGTTCGTTCCGGTTTGATGGCTTTAAACGCACGTGCTATTTCCAATAAGCCCGCTGTGCCTGATGCATTATCATAAGCACCATTATAAATAGAATCGCCTTTCGCATCCGGTCTTCCTATCCCAAAATGATCCCAGTGTGCAGAATAAATGATCACTTCATCCGGATGTTTGGAACCGGTAATTTTTGCGATCACATTATGCGATTTATCGTACGTGGTTTTTACGTCCATAGTGGTACTCAATCCAATATTCAACGGAACGGCTTTAAACCCGGGCTTATTGGCTTTCACCAATAAGGTTGAATCAAAACCGGCTGCAGCAAATAATTTATTGGCGATCGGTTCTGGAATCCAACCGATCACATCACAATTCTTCATGTCTTTACCACGGTTATCCAGTTGGAGCCTGGATGAATTATGTCCGGCCTGCTGCACTTTAAAGGGATACGAAGCCGCAGCCGTATTGTGAATGATCAGACAGCCTTTGGCACCTTGCCTGGCAGCTTCTTCAAACTTGTATGTCCAACGGCCATAATACGTCATTTCCTTCCCTTTAAAGAGGGTAGTATCACCCGCCCAGAACCCGGGATCATTTACCATCACCAATACCACTTTGCCTTTTACATCCAATCCGGCATAATCGTTCCAGTTATATTCGGGAGCAACAACACCGTAGCCCGCAAATACCACTTCTGTTTTATCGAGACTGATATGTGCATCTACTTTATCTGTCCATATTGCATAATCATCATATCCTTTTAAACTGAAATTTCCTTTGGGTGTATTAACCTGCATAGTAGGTGCAGCCGTTGCCTGGATATTGACCATGGGTACCTCCTGAAAATAACTGGTGCCATTACCTGGTTCGAGGCCTGCAGATTTCAATTGCTGTTCCAGGTAATTGATCGTGATGGTTTCTCCGGCCGTAAACGGTTTGCGTCCCATAAAAGAATCGGAAGCCAGTACCGATACATGTTCTTTAAAACTATCGGCACTGAATATGGCCGTACCATCATCAGCGGTATGATTCTTTTGATCACAGGCAACGAGTAGAAACAGGCTGGCAATGAGTAACCATTTGTTGAATTGAATCATTGTATTTTTTTGAGAATGGATAAATGATAAACTTTCCGGAACCGTAATAAGCTCTTCAATATAGTACAAATCAGGAGTTTCATTGCCTCGATTCTTTCACTATTCTGTCATTTTTCTGGATTTCATCCGGGAAGGGAACCGACATGCCACTTTGCTTCTCTACTGGCATTTGAGCGTTCCTTGCTTTTAATGTTTTACCAAGCTGGTTAGCCAGTTTACTTACAATATCAGGGTATTGAGTCGAAAGATCCTCTTTTTCACTGATATCCTTCGACAGATCAAATAAACCAAATTTACGATTCCGCATATTGTACAACAATTTCCATTTGCCTAAGCGAATAGCCGAAAAATAATTGATACCGGGATCTCCATCATTTTTATTCAGATCGATCCATTTGTTAGGGTAATGAAAAATTAATGGCCTCTCTGTTAGGGTTTGTTGAGGGTTTTTAAGAGTAGCAACCAAACTTTTTCCATCTGTTTGCTGTATTAGTTTGGGTTGTTTAATACCTGCCATTTCTAAAATGGTTGGAAAAAGATCTTCTATGATCACGGGATTTTTATTGATCGAATTTGCTTTGGCAATCCCTGCCCATTTTACAAGCATCGGTTCTCTGATACCGCCTTCATAAACTGAACCTTTACCCGAACGTAAAGGATAATTGTGGGTATTGATTGCTCCTCCCCGTTGATGATGATCCAATCCGCCATTATCACTTATAAAGATCACTATTGTATTCTTATCAACGTCTTTGTTTTTCAGATAATCCATTATATCCCCCAGACTTTTATCCATCCCCTCAATTAGGCTGGCATATCGTGCTTCAATACTATCCAATCCCATGGAATAATATCGTTGAACAAAACGGGGATCTGCCATAATGGGGGTATGCACCGCATAATGTGCCATGTTCAGGTAAAAAGGTTCTTTTCTGGCTATCGGTATCTCAAGGGCTTTGATAGCTTCTCTTGTTAAAGCTTCCGTTAAAAAAGTACCTGTATTATAATATTCCTCAAGATCAGGAACTGCCTGTGGCTGTGATTTGCCGGGTATATTGCCATAGTTGGTTTCTGAAAGATAGCTTTGGGGATGTCCTGCTGCATGCCCTGCAATATTGATGATAAAGCCAAGATTTGTGGGATTGGCACCCGGTGTACCCATCGAACCCCAATGTGCTTTACCCGCATGAATGGTATAATAGCCCGCATTTCTTAATAATTGAGGGAAAGTAGTTGCGAAAACAGTACCGGTAATATCCGGTTGATTACTCAATCCATTCAGGTTCCACTGAAGTCTCTCAAATTGATTATCCTGTTCATCAGAATCGGTATTTTTTGACGGAGATGTCCAGTTGGTAACATGGGTTCTCGATGAATTCATACCGGTCAAAAAACTTACCCTTGTTGGGGTACATACAGGTTGCGCATAAGCATTGGTAAATTTGACGCCTTCTCTGGCCAGCCTTTCCATATTGGGAGTATGGTAGCGTCTGTTCAACGGCATGATACTGTCGTAAAAAGGTACCGATGTATCCATCCATCCCATATCATCTACTAAGAAGACAACTACATTAGGACGTGTACTTATTTTTTGCTGACCCGATGCGGAAAATATCGGGATCAGTATAATAAACAGGATGCATATTTTTTTCATAACTCACTGATTATTTTATGAATACCAGAACGGCCAAAGTAAAAGTTTTGGAAATTATCTAATCCAATGTAAAATGGATAATCAGAAAAGCAAAATTTAAATAGGGTAACAGCTGTGTTAAAAATTTGAACCAATACAGTTGAAATGATCAATTGCTTAATCATTCAATCCCAATCCCTTCAGAATTTGTGGCTTACATTTTTCTACCCTCGATTCCCTTGTTTTGGATTGTTTGGGTGCAGAAAAATGTAACAGATAAGCCCTCTGACGTCCCGGAGTTAACGCAAGAAAGGCTTTTTTCAAAGCCGGGTTTTTGTCCAGCACCTTTTGAAACTCTTCAGGAACAGGGTATTCTTTTGTCTTTTTTAATGCTACTTTCAGTCCGGCTTTCTCTACTTCAATGGCTTCATAGATATAGGCTTTCAACACTGCCGCTTTCTTAACGATCTCCTTTTCATTCGTGAACCGGATCTGCCGCGCCGCCTGTACATTTTCTGTTTGCTGGATCAGAATCTTTTTGGCATCCTGTAACAAGGCCCCTTTGAAAAACAAAAAAGCACAATATTCCTTAAACACATGGATCAGTACAATATTGGTTTTCTGAAAAGTGTAACAGGGACAACCCCATTTCAATTCCTCTGTCAAACCGCAGTCAAGCGTGATCATTCGCATCTGTTTGATCTGTTCCTGCCAGTTTTTGGCTTTACTGAAATAAAAATCAACTTTTGGATTCATCTGATTCATTATCAATGGGTTTCAGAATTTAATTGAAAGATTGCAGTTTGAATATACAAAATTCCTTGCGCTCTTTACGGTTCATAGCGTTCTTTGCGTTACTGCTTTTTCCTATGAAACTGGTAAATCCGAAAATCTTTGAATCAGATTCCTGCAGTTGCCAAACTTCTATTGATGCAAATATAAAGTGGTAACGCAATGGACACAAAGGCCCGCAATGATCGCAAAGAGTTAACACGGTTCTTTCGCAACATCCATAACAATCTTGTACATTCAATACCTTAAACTAATCAACTATGACAACACAGGAAGTAGCTTCAAAATTTTATGAGTACATGCAACAGGGTGCTTTTGAAAAAATTTACACGGAACTGTTCAGTGAAGATGCCACCAGCGATGAAACACCCGGTTCCGACTGGGCCAAAGCACACGGCATGAAAGAGATCCACGAAAAAGGAAATAAATGGAGGGAGATCGTTGAAGAAATGTTTGGTGCCACCACCGCCAGCCCCGTAATAGCCGGAGATTATTTTACCTGCTACATGACCATGGACTTCAAACCCAAAGGCGGCCCCAGAACCAATATGGAAGAGATCGGTCTCTTCAAAGTGAAGAATGGGAAGATCGTTTCTGAGCAGTTTTTTTATTAAGCAACATTGCCTGTAACAAAATGCTGTTGCGAAGAACTTTGCCCGTCATTGCGAGGAACGAAGCAAACTGTGGACTGAACAGTTAGGGTGTTACCTATTATGAGGAATGATTCACTCTCATTTTACAATCCACAGGCTGCTTCCTCCTTCGCTACCGCTGCTGCGGACAGGTAGTTCCTCGCAGTGACGTGTATAGTACTGCTTTATAAAGATCTCTGCTAACTTATTTACAACTTCCGATTACCCACCTCCTTCCAATTCACATCTTTCAACCCATCAAAATTCAGCAGAGAAAAGTCTTTCACCTTATCCAAAAAAAAGTATGCAGCTTCTTTCACTTTCTGCGCCTTCACATTACGGAAGGTGGCGCCGGTAACTTCATTGAGAATAAACGGCGGACGATAATCGTTCTTTAAGAATTCAACCGTTACATCGTGCAATACAATATTGCTTACGTGTCGGATGAAAAATCCATAAGCCGGTATAACCCCAAACTTATTGGGATCGGGATATCGTTTTTCAAATTCGGGTACCTGTATCGTATCCATATCTTTTGTGCCGCCGCCTTTGTAGTAGATATGAATATTGCTCAGTTCCACATTCGCAATATCGTGGCCGGGTATGCCGCTGATAATGGAGGCGGAACTATCATCCATCGCATTAAACACATTCACATTACTGATATTGATCCGGTGGCATTGGCCAACCACCAGGCTGTCGGGCCCGCGCATCCTGGCACATAAGCGGATAAAGAATGGCGAGTTGGTAACATCACGCATGGTGATATTGCTCACCGTAACATCTTCCAGCAAAGCCCCATCTGCCGACTCCAATGCCAAACCTCTGCAATGATCAAACACACAATTGGAGATGGCAATATTCTGAAAACCACCATTCGATTCAGTACCGAGTTTAATTCTTCCGGTTGGCGCTTTGCGATAATCTTTCTGGTAAGTGCCATCCAACACACTTCCCTCAAAATACCCGCTTACTATACAATTGGTGATGGTAACATTTTTAGTGACCCTTGGATAGCCCAAGGCAAAAGAAGTTTTTAAACAGATCGCATCATCAGAAGGGGAGTTAACGGTGCAGTTGGCTATATGTACCCACTGACAACAGTCAATATCCATTCCGTCGCGATTGGTATCCATCGTAACATTATCAATGGTAAGATGATCTACACCCGTAGCCAGAATACCAAACCATCCACCATGTTTGATGATGATATTCTGGATCAGTACATTTCTGCATAATAACAAAGCAATCGATTTATTGGCATAATTGCTTCCGCCCTTTACTTCTCCACCCAATAACCCTTTGCCCCAGATCATACCACCACCGGTAATTCCGATATCATGCAGATTCTCTCCCCAGATCAGGCTGTTGTGAAAACGGTTATGTCCTAGATCAGTATATTTCATTTTATCGGCACTCACGGGTTCAACTTTATCGTACTCAGCTGAATCTTTCTGTGAAGCCGCAATGAGCACAGCTGCCTTATCAATATACAGGGTAATATTGCTTTTGAGATGGATTGAGCCAGTGAGATAATTGCCAGCGGGAAAATAAACAGTACCACCACCGGTAGCCGCCGCCGCATCAATGGCAGCATTGATATTTTTGGTGTCAAGTTTTTGCCCGTCACCTTTTGCACCATATTCTTTTACATTATAGAACGGCACATCTTTCCCTTTTCGGGCAAACCCAGTGAAGGTTACCTGTATTAAAAGCAATAAAAGAATTGGTCTGGCTATTGATGACTTACGCATAATATATTGTATGATGCAACGAATGATTGCGTTCCAAGTTAGAGAAAAGGAGTGAAGCAGTATTTTTTTGTGGGAGATACATACGAAAACGATTTCGGCTGTTTTTTGTACTTTCAGCAAAAGAAACGGTATGTGCAATTTTATGGGTGTAAGGGTTAACAAACTGCAGTATGTACAACTGCAAAAGATCGAAAAAGATCTGGGCACCCTTGCGGCTATGCGTGAATTACAATTAATGAAAGACGGATTTACCTACAGCAATTCATTGATCATCCGGAAAGCAGGAGAAAATGATATTGAAGCGGTATCTGCACATTGGGAATTCATACCGGTTTGGGTAAAGACCATGGAAGATGTAAAAGCCGCCCGTAAACAAGGCATCCCCTGGCTCAATGCCACCAGTGAAAAATTACTGGATAGTAAAATGTTCCGCCATGCGGCATTGAACCGGCGCTGTCTGGTATTGTGTTCCCATTTTTTTGAATGGCGGCATTACCAGGCAGAAGGTGAAAAGAAATCAAGATCCTACCCGTATACAATTGGGTTGAATGATAAAGATTATTTCTACCTGGCTGGTATCTGGCAACCCTGGACCGACAAAGAAACCGGTGAAACCATGGATACTTTTGCCATTGTTACCACTAAAGCCAATGGATTAATGGAACAGGTTCACAATACCAAAAAACGAATGCCTACCATACTTACGGAGGCATTGGCCTGGGAATGGATCATGAACGACCTGAGCGAAGAACGGATCAAAGAAATTGCCGGTTTTCAATATTCCTCCGAAGAAATGTTTGCCTATCCGGTTGCCAAAGAATTTAAGATCATGGTTGAACCCTGTATGGAATACCATTATGATGAATTGCCCGATTTAGTGCCCGCAGTATGAGTGATTTTGATATTTACATTACCTACGGAAACAAGCCCTATACCTTACGGGCCGATATTGCCTATCACAGTGCTCAGATCATGCGCATACGCGTTTTTGGCAAAACCAGCAGTCTCTTACTCGAAAACAATTATCCCTTATTACGATCGCAGAAAAGCAAAAAAGGTATCCAATGGAAGATCCGCGAAGGCAGTATGCAGGATGGGAGTGAAAAGAACAGCCGCTTACTATTACACATCATGGAACAACTGGAAAGGATCATAAAAAAAGAATTCCCTTATTCGGTAGAATAAGCAAAACCCAAAAACCGTCATTGCGAGGAACGAAGCAAACTGTGAACTGAACAATTAGCCTGAAACCTAATATAAGTTGGCAAACACAATTAGTTTACGATCCACAGTCGTCTTCCTCCTTCAATATTGCTCCGGCGTACATACCGTTCCTCGCAGTTACAAACAACGAATGATCATAGACCGTTAATTTTGTAATTTCAATAACTAACCAAAGAAACCATGAAGAAACCGCCGCTGCTTCTTTTCATGCTGATACTGTTAAGCATGTATTCTCATGCACAACTGCAAAACCCGGTTAAATGGAACTTTGCAATAAAGAAGCAAGGTGAAAAGATCTATGAACTACAGATCAAAGCCTCCATCGAACCCGGTTGGCATCTCTATTCACAAAATGCCGGTGACGATCTGATGGCAACTGTTTTTACCTTCACACCCAACCCGCTGATAAAACTGGAGGGAAAGGTAAAAGAATCCGGAGACCTGAAGACCCTGAACGACCCGAAGCTGCGTCTGCATCTGAATTATTATTATGAGCAGGTAGATTTTATACAGAAAATACGGATGAAGGCAAACGGCAACACGGTGATCAAAGGGATCGTGTCGTATGTGGTTTGTAATGATAAAGATGAAAAATGTTTGACCACCAAAAAAATTCCTTTTTCGATTGCGATAGCTGCGAAATAAATGGACAGGGCTATTGTCTTCTCAGGTATACTTTTTTAGCTTGTATCACTAAGGTATCACCGTCCTTAAAACGGTTGGTGGGGGTGTAGGTATCTTTTGTCCAGGTGGCTCTTTCGTAATCATAGCCCAATTCATTAACCAATACACTGCTGCATTGAACAGGCCCCGATCTGATAAAAGAAGAGCTTACAAAACGAACAGCAGAAAGCTCCTCATTCGTTATTTCTATCGGAAACTGTATATAGCGCTGGGTATTATAAAGAGACAAATTTATCATAGCAAAGCCAGCATTGAGTCTGCCGCAGCTATCGTAAAGATAATTAGTAACCATACGTTGGTCAAATGACTGGAACAGCATAAAATACAGGTATACACTATCCTCATTTTTCAAACTATTTCTTCCATCAGCTACTACACTGCCCTTAATATCACTTCCCAATTTAGTGGAAGAGAAAGTTACATTATCATTGTCTTTAAAGGTAACTGTTATGCCGGGGTTGCCATACAGCACCGTTGTATCAAATACAAAGCCCGACAATCCTTTACGTTGCACATATTTTTTGATGAGGGCCTGGTCAAAAATGGGTTTTGCACCGGAGGCATAAATACTATACGTATACATACCCGCAGGAGCAACGATCAGGCTATCAACCGATACATATACGCCGGCATTGGCAACAGGCTTATAGGCACCTTCCCCCAAGCCAAATAATTTTGAGCAGGCGGTAGCTGTGATTACTATCAGCAATAGATAAAATAGAATCTTGCGCATACAGTGTAAAGGATTGATAACAAGGTATAAAATTGGATTTGAAAATGCAATAG
>CANGOX010000090.1 GCA_947455605.1 Chitinophagaceae bacterium | reverse complement strand
TTAACTCTTTCTTTGGAACTTCTCAGTTATCTCAATTCTTAGACCAAACCAATCCATTGAGTGAGATCACGCACAAGCGTCGTATCTCCGCATTAGGACCAGGAGGTTTGAGCAGAGAGCGTGCCGGTTTCGAGGTTCGTGACGTACACTATTCTCACTATGGCCGTTTGTGTACCATTGAAACACCTGAAGGACCCAACATTGGTCTGATCTCAACACTTTGCGTACACGCTTCTATCAACGATATGGGATTCATTGAAACCCCTTACCGTAAAGTAGTGGATGGTAAAGTGAACATGAAGGAATTGACCTTCCTGAGTGCGGAAGAAGAAGATTCAGCCAAAATTGCACAGAGTAATTCTCCTTTGAATGACAAAGGACAATTCACTGAAGATAAAGTTGTATCCCGTCAGACAGGTGATTTCCCGATTCTTGATAAAGAAGAAGTTGAATATATGGACGTGGCGCCAAACCAGATCGTTGGTTTGAGTGCTTCGCTGATTCCGTTCCTTGAACATGATGATGCCAACCGTGCATTGATGGGATCGAACATGCAACGTCAGGCTGTACCATTGATCCGTTTGGATGCACCTATCGTAGGTACCGGACTGGAAGGTAAAGCTGCACGTGATGCACGTATCCAGATCCACAGTGAAGGAAATGGTGTGATCGAATTTGTAGATGCGAACGAGATCCATGTGCGTTATGATCGTAATGATCTTGACCGTTTGGTAAGTTTCAATGATGACCTGCAGATCTACAAGCTGACCAAGTTCATGAAAACGAACCAGGCAACCTGTATCAACCTGCGTCCTGCTGTAAGAAAAGGACAGAAAGTGAAGAAAGGTGATTTCTTAACGGAAGGTTATGCAACACAAAATGGAGAACTCGCATTAGGACGTAACCTGCAGGTGGCATTCATGCCATGGAAGGGATACAACTTTGAGGATGCCATTGTAATCAATGAGAAAGTGGTACGTGAAGATCTGTTTACTTCAGTACACATTGAAGAATACGAACTGGAAGTACGTGATACCAAATTAGGTGAAGAGGAATTGACTCCGGATATACCCAACGTTTCTGAAGAAGCAACCAAGGATCTGGATGAGAATGGTATCATTCGTATTGGTGCAACCATCAAAGAAGGAGATATCCTGATCGGTAAGATCACGCCAAAAGGTGAATCTGATCCTACCCCTGAAGAAAAACTCCTGCGTGCCATCTTTGGTGATAAAGCCGGTGATGCAAAAGATGCTTCTTTAAAAGCGCCAAACGGTACAGAAGGTGTGGTGATCGACAAGAAACTGTTCCAGCGTGCCAAGAAAGATAAGAACGGTAAGATCCGTGAGAAAGCATTATTGGAGAAAGTAGAAAAAGTTCACCAGCAGAACACTGAAAACCTGAAAGAACTGTTGTTAGACAAACTGCAGACCCTGTTGAAAGACAAAGCGTCTACCGGTGTTAGCAACAACTTTGGTGAAGTGTTGATCGGAAAGGGAGCCAAATTCAATCAAAAGAATCTGTCTACCATCGATTACCAGAACGTGAATCCATTGGGTTGGACAGCAGATGCGAAGACTGATGACCAGATCAACACATTACTGCACAACTACAGCATTAAATTCAACGAAGAATTAGGCCGTTATAAGAGAGAGAAGTTCAATATTTCCATTGGTGATGAATTACCGGCAGGTGTATTGAAACTGGCTAAAGTTTACTTAGCTGTTAAGCGTAAACTGAAAGTGGGAGATAAGATGGCGGGCCGTCACGGTAACAAAGGTATCGTTGCCAAAATTGTTCGTGCAGAAGATATGCCATTCATGGAAGATGGAACACCGGTGGATATTGTGTTGAACCCGTTAGGGGTACCATCACGTATGAACCTGGGACAGATCTATGAAACCATTCTCGGATGGTGCGGTAAGAAAATGGGCTTGAAATTCTCTACACCGATCTTTGATGGTGCTTCTACAGACCAGATCGAAGATTATTGTAAGCAGGCAGATATTCCAAGAAACGGACATACTTATCTGTATGATGGTGAAACAGGGGAGCGTTTCCACCAGAAAGCCACTGTGGGTGTGATATACATTATCAAACTGCACCACATGGTTGATGATAAGATGCACGCCCGTTCAATCGGACCATACAGCTTGATCACACAACAGCCGTTGGGTGGTAAGGCACAGTTTGGTGGACAGCGTTTTGGTGAGATGGAGGTTTGGGCACTGGAAGCATATGGTGCTGCCAACATTCTGCAGGAATTGCTGACGCTGAAATCGGATGATATCATTGGCCGTGCGAAGACTTATGAAGCGATCGTGAAAGGTGATAATATCCCACGTCCGGGTGTACCTGAATCATTCAATGTATTGGTACATGAATTGAGAGGCTTAGGACTTGATCTGAAATTTGAATAAGATATCGTAAGACGTGAGTCGTCAGTCGTGAGTAAAAAACTCACGTCTCACGATTCACGACTGACGAATAGCGTTGTTACAGCACAAGTGTGCGACGCAACAGTTGCTGAAGTAAGATTCAACAGCTGACAACAAAATAAAAAAATACAAATCCTCAACAGAGATATGGCAATCAAAAGAGATAACAAACCGAGACCAACTTTCTCTCAGATCACTATCAGCCTGGCATCGCCTGACAGTATCCTTGAAAGAAGTTTTGGTGAAGTACTAAAGCCTGAAACCATTAACTATCGTACTTACAAACCTGAGCGTGATGGTTTGTTTTGCGAAAGAATCTTCGGGCCGGTAAAGGATTATGAATGTGCCTGCGGTAAGTATAAGCGTATCCGTTATAAGGGTATTGTTTGCGACCGTTGCGGTGTGGAAGTAACTGAAAAGAAAGTACGTCGTGAGCGTATGGGCCACATTAAATTAGTGGTGCCTGTAGTGCATATCTGGTACTTCAAAAGTTTGCCAAACAAGATCGGTTATTTATTAGGCATGAGCTCTAAGAAATTAGAGACCATCGTTTATTATGAAAGATATGTAGTGATTCAGGGCGGTATCAAAGAGAACCTGAACATGGGTGATCTGTTGACCGAAGAAGAGTACCTGGATATCCTTGACAATTTGCCAAAGGATAACCAATACCTTCCTGAAGATGATCCGCAGAAATTTGTTGCCAAAATGGGCGCAGAAGCGGTTCATGCACTGTTGGAAAGAATTGACCTGGATGGTTTGAGTTTCTCACTGCGTAATGCAGCGGCTACTGAAACTTCTCAGCAGCGTAAAGCAGATGCCTTAAAGCGTTTGAGCGTTGTTGAATCATTCCGTGATGCAAGTACCCGTATCACTAACCGCCCTGAGTGGATGGTGATGCAGTATATTCCTGTGATTCCACCGGAACTGCGTCCGTTGGTGCCATTGGATGGTGGCCGTTTTGCCAGCTCTGATCTGAATGATTTATACCGTAGGGTAATTATCCGTAACAACCGTTTGAAAAGGTTGTTGGAAATTAAAGCACCTGAAGTGATCCTGCGTAACGAAAAACGTATGCTGCAGGAAGCCATCGATTCACTGTTTGATAACAGCCGTAAATCCAATGCCGTTAAAGCTGAGGGTGGACGTGCACTGAAATCATTATCAGATGTATTGAAAGGTAAGCAGGGACGTTTCCGTCAGAACTTACTTGGTAAGCGTGTTGACTACTCCGGTCGTTCTGTAATCGTGGTAGGACCAGAACTCAAAATACACGAGTGCGGTTTACCAAAAGATATGGCTGCTGAATTGTTCAAGCCATTTGTTATCAGAAAATTAATTGAAAGAGGTATTGTGAAAACAGTGAAGTCTGCTAAGAAATTAGTAGACCGTAAAGAAGCTGTGATCTGGGATATCCTTGAAAATATTTTGAAAGGTCACCCAATTCTGTTGAACAGGGCCCCAACACTTCACCGTCTGTCTATTCAGGCGTTCCAGCCAAAACTGGTAGAAGGAAAGGCTATCCAGTTACACCCATTGGTAACCTCTTCATTCAACGCCGATTTCGATGGTGACCAGATGGCGGTGCACGTGCCTTTGAGCAATGCCGCAATCCTGGAAGCCCAGTTATTGATGTTGTCTTCACACAATATTCTTAACCCGCAGAATGGTACACCTATTACCCTTCCTTCTCAGGACATGGTATTGGGACTGTATTACATTACCAAGGGTAAGAAAACCATTGGTGATGAGATTGTGAAAGGTCAGGGTATGGCTTTCTACAACATGGATGAGGTGATCATCGCCTACAATGAAGGGAAAGTTGATCTGCATGCCAATATCCGTGTAAAGACCAATGTGCGTGAGAACGGACAACTGGTTAAGAAATTGATCGAAACCACTGTTGGACGTGTTATGTTTAACCAGCACGTACCGGTTGAAGTAGGATTTGTAAATGCTTTGCTGACCAAGAAAAGTCTTCGTGAGATCATTGGAGATATCATCAAGATCACGAACGTTCCAAAGACAGCGAAATTCCTGGATGATATCAAAACTCTCGGATTCCGTATGGCCTTCCGTGGTGGATTGTCGTTCAGTGTAAATGACCTGATCGTTCCTGAGATCAGAGAGCAGTTACTGGATTCTGCAAAAGATGAAGTAAATGAAGTATGGGACAGCTATAACATGGGTCTGATTACCAATAACGAGCGTTACAATGCAGTTATTGATATCTGGGGCCGAGTGGATATGAAGATCACCGAAAGCCTGATCCATGAAATGACCATAGATAAACAAGGATTCAACTCCGTATTTATGATGTTGGATTCCGGTGCCCGTGGTAGTAAAACACAGGTTAAGCAGCTGGTAGGTATTCGTGGATTGATGGCGAAACCAAGAAAAAGCGGAAGCTCAGGTAGCGAGGTAATTGAAAATCCGATCCTGTCTAACTTTAAAGGTGGATTGAACGTATTGGATTACTTTATCTCTACGCATGGTGCCCGTAAAGGTCTGGCGGATACGGCTCTGAAAACAGCGGATGCAGGTTACCTGACCCGTCGTTTGGTTGACGTATCACAGGATGTGGTAATCTCTGAAGAAGATTGCGGTACACTGCGTGGAAATGCAACGACAGCTTTAAAAGATAATGAAGATGTAATTGAACCATTATCAGACAGAATTGAAGGACGTACCTCATTACATAATGTATATCACCCGGTTACTGAAGCACTGATCATTACTGCAGGAGAAGAGATCTCTTCTGAAGATGCAAAAGCTGTTGAAGAAGCGGGTATTGAAATGGTTGAGATCCGTTCTGTACTCACCTGCGAAAGCAAGCGTGGTGTTTGTGTGAAGTGTTATGGTAAGAACCTGGCAACAGGTTACCTGGCACAGAGAGGTGATGCAGTAGGTATCATTGCTGCACAATCCATCGGTGAACCGGGTACACAGTTAACCCTGCGTACCTTCCACGTGGGTGGTGTTGCGGGCTCTGCTTCCATTGAATCTACTTTACAGGCTAAGTTCGACGGTACGATCCAGTTTGATGGTTTGCGTACGGTTGATACCGTTAACGCTGAAGGCACGAAAGTGAAGATCGTTATCGGACGTACCGGTGAGGTTAGGATCATGGATATCAAGAACGACCGTTTGATGATCACCAATAACGTTCCATATGGTGCTACTTTGAATATCAAAGACGGTACCGTTGTTAAGAAAGGTGATGTGATCTGTACATGGGATCCGTTCAACAACGTTATCGTTGCGGAACTGGTGGGTAAGATCAAATTCCAGGATGTTCTCGACGGTATCACTTACCGCGATGAGTCTGACGAACAAACAGGACACCGTGAGAAAGTGGTTATCGAAACAAAAGACAAAACAAAGATCCCTACGATTATTGTAGAAGGAAAAGATATCAAACAATACAACTTACCGGTTGGCTCACATATCGTTGTTGAAGAAGGCGACGAGGTAAGGGCAGGACAGGTGCTGGTTAAGATCCCACGTATTCTCGGAAAACTCCGTGATATCACAGGAGGTCTGCCACGTGTAACTGAATTGTTTGAAGCACGTAACCCGGGTAACCCTGCTATCGTTTGTGAGATCGATGGTGTGGTGGCATTCGGTAACGTAAAGCGTGGTAACCGTGAGATCATTGTTGAGTCGAGAGATGGTATGCTGAAGAAATACCTGGTGCCGTTAACCAGACAGATCCTGGTACAGGATGGTGACTTCGTGAAAGCGGGTACACCTATGTCTGACGGACAGATCGCACCGGCTGATATCCTCGCAATCAAAGGACCATTTGCAGTTCAGGAATATGTGGTAAACGAGATCCAGGAAGTATACCGTTTACAGGGTGTACGTATCAACGATAAACACGTTGAGGTGATCGTTCGCCAGATGATGAAGAAAGTTGAGATCGTTGATGCAGGTGATACCAAATTCTTAGAGGAGGATCTGGAAGACAGGTTCGACTTTATTGAAGAGAACGACAGGATCTATGATAAGAAAGTAGTAACTGAAGGCGGTGAAAGCACCAAGATGAAACCGGGACAGATCATCACTTTGCGTGAACTGAGAGAAGAAAATTCTATCCTCCGCAGAAGTGATAAGAAACTGGTAGAAGTAAGGGATGCAAAACCTGCTACAGCTACTCCGGTATTATTAGGTATTACCAAAGCTTCCTTAGGGGTACAAAGCTGGATTTCTGCCGCTTCATTCCAGGAAACAACCAAGGTGTTAAGCCAGGCTGCTATCCAGGGTAAAACGGATATGATGTTAGGACTGAAGGAGAATGTGATCACAGGTCACCTGATCCCTGCCGGTTCCGGACAGAAAGAATTCGAGAACATGATCGTGGGCAGCAAAGAAGAATACGAAGTATTGTCTTCCACGCGCGAAGCGATGAGCTTTGATGATGATGAATAAGTAAGAGCAGTTCCTGTCTCCGACAGGAAACCGCATTAAAGTATATAAAAAAGTAGGAAGTGAAAACTTCCTACTTTTTTTAAGTAAGGGAAAATAGGTGTTAAGATTATTAACAATTCACTTTCTCTGAATCAAACTAAATTCGAATACAAATACCCTCTTCATGAAAAATTTTACATTGGGTTTCAATATTGTAGTGGCAGTAGCAGTAGCGGTATTGTTCTATCTGCATTTCTCATCTTCCAATTCAGGCAGTGTATCTACCGGCTCCACCAAGGCAGTACCGGCAGGCAGCTTTAAGATCGCCTATTTTGAAACGGATTCGATACAGAACCAATTTGAATACTTTAAGGAAATAGCCGGTGAACTGGAAGCAAAAAGCCAGTCGAACGCAAAGGTCCTCGGAGATATGAAAAGCACTTTCTCCAACAAGTATCAGGAATTACAAAAAGTAGCTTCTGCTTTATCTCAATCAGAACTGGCCAACAAACAGCAGGAACTGATGCAGATGGAAAAAGCTTTCCAGGGTAAAGAGAAGATGATGAGTGATGAGATGCAGGATGAGCAGTTCAGAAAGATGCAGGATGTTAAGAAGAAGATAGAAGATTACCTGAAAGAGTACAATAAAGATAAGGGGTATGCATTTATCCTGTCGAGCTCAGCCGACCTGATGTACCTGAAAGACAGTTCCTATAATATCACTCAGGATGTGGTAAAAGGGCTGAATGCTTTGTATAAGAAGAAGAAATAAAACTTCGATCATATTTATTATCTTCAAATCCTGTTTTAACCAGCAGGATTTTTTTATGAGTACAAATACCCATTTTAAACCTACACTTGGTCTGTTTGATGCAACGATGATCGTTGCCGGCGGAATGATCGGATCGGGGATCTTTATTGTGAGTGCCGATATTACCCGAAATGTGGGTAGTGCAGGCTGGCTCATACTGGTATGGCTGATCACCGGCTTTATGACCATTACAGCTGCCGTAAGCTACGGAGAACTGAGTGCCATGTTTCCCAAGGCGGGCGGACAGTATGTGTATTTAAAGGAGTCGTATAATAAATTGATCGGGTTCCTGTTTGGCTGGAGTTTTTTCTCAGTTATTCAAACTGCTACGATTGCTGCCGTGGGTGTGGCATTCAGCCGCTTTACAGCCTATCTGATCCCATCGGTAGGTGAGGGTAATATTATTGCCGATCTGGGTTTTATCAAGATCTCTGCAGCCCAAATACTGGCTATCGGTATGATCACTTTTCTTACCTACACCAATACACGGGGTGTAAAAGGTGGTAAGATCATACAAACCACTTTTACAGTAACCAAACTGGTATCACTTTTCGGGTTGATCATATTCGGGTTTTTGTTGGCAAAACAGAGTTTCTGGTCGGAGAATTTCAGAACCGGTTTTACAGCGATGCAGGATCTGGGAGCTAAGAATGCGGCAGGTATCCTTTCGCCTACCAGTTGGCAGCCAATATCCGGTGGTGTGTTGATCGGTGCGATCGCTGCATCCATGGTGGGTTCTATCTTCAGCAGCGATTCATGGAACAATGTCACATTCATTGCAGGAGAGATCAAAAATCCACAACGCAATATCGGGTTAAGCCTTTTCTTTGGTACACTCATTGTAACACTGATCTACATTACTGCCAATCTGATGTATTTGAATGTATTGCCTTTGCAATCAATTGCCTATGCAGAGAACGACAGGGTAGCGGTTGCTGCGGCTAATGCCATATTCGGCAATGCAGGTACCATTGTGATTGCAGTGATGATCATGATCTCAACCTTTGGTTGTAATAACGGGTTGATCCTTGCAGGTGCAAGGGTATATTATACCATGGCAAAAGACGGTTTATTCTTTAAGAAAACAGGGGAGTTGAATAAGAATGCAGTACCGGAATATGCATTATGGATACAGTGTGTGGTAGCGAGCTTATTATGTTTGAGTGGAAAGTATGGCGATCTGTTAACCATGGTATCTTTTATTGTGGTGATCTTTTATGTACTTACGATCATTGGTATTTTTATACTCAGGAAGAAAATGCCGGATGCAGAAAGGCCCTATAAAGCATTTGGCTACCCTGTATTACCGGCTATTTACATTATTCTGGCTGTTTCATTTTGTGTAGGACTGGTATGGGCTTCACCAACTTATTCTTTATGGGGGTTGGCCATAACCTTATTGGGAATACCTTTGTATTATATTGCGGTAGGTAATTCGAAAAAAACAGATTAATGGATTTCGCAAAACTGTTCTCAGATTTTAATTCGATAAAAGTTGCCATAGTTGGTGACGTGATGCTGGATACTTACTGGTGGGGCAATGTAGACCGTATCTCGCCGGAGGCACCGGTGCCGGTAGTGGCCTTAAAAAGAAAAGAACTGCGTGTAGGTGGTGCGGCGAATGTGGCATTGAACAGTGTATCCATGGGTGCGCAAACCACCATACTTTCTGTGATCGGAAATGACCCCGATGGGAAAGACCTTGTTGCGTTATTGAAGAACAGTGGCATCAATACCGATCATATCCTTACTTCGGATAAACGCATTACCACCAATAAAACAAGGGTCATGAGCCGCAACCAGCAGATGATGCGGCTGGATGCAGAGATCACGACAGATATTGACAGGGAAACGGAAGACAGGCTTTTGGAGAATATCAAAACACTCTTCAAAAAACAGCAACCCGATATTTTAATATTTGAAGATTATAATAAAGGGATACTTACGGAAAGAGTGATCAGTGAATTGATACAACTGTGTGAAGAATATAAAGTAGTATCGAGCGTGGATCCTAAGAAAAAGAATTTTCTATCATTCAAGGGTGTGACCATATTTAAACCCAACCTCAAAGAAGTAAGAGAAGGGTTGAATATCTTAACAGATCAGGTGGATCTGCCTGCTTTACAGGAGATCCATAAAGCACTGCAGCAACATTTACAGCATAACGTATCTTTCATTACACTCTCTGAGAAAGGAGTGTTTTATGATGATGGTACTACAGCCCGGATCATCCCAACACATATCCGCAGTATTGCCGATGTAAGTGGTGCCGGTGATACGGTAATATCCGTTGCATCCTTAGTCTATGCTACCACCAAAGACATGAACCTCGCCGCCGAAATGGCAAATATAGCAGGTGGTTTGGTTTGTGAAGAAGTGGGTACGGCTGCCATTAATAAAGAGAAGTTGTTGCAGGAATGTTTACTACTGTTAAATAAGTAATACCGTACATAGACCATGGCCCATTTACTATGGACTATAGTCTATCGACTATGGACCGTGATATATAAGATTGAACAAATCCCTTCCCAGCTTGTACCTTTTCTAACAATCTCTCTGATTAATTCGATTTTCTCAGTTGTGTAAATGGCTAATTTCACCGTAAGAAAACGTGAAACAGTTATGACGGATTTTACAATTGCCATACATGGTGGTGCAGGTACGATTTTGAAAGAAGATATGACACCTGCTTTGGAGAAAGCTTATTTTGAAGGCCTGCAGCAGGCGCTCGATATCAGTTATGCCGTTCTGGAAGAAGGGGGTACCGCGGTGAATGCTGTAAAAGCAGCACTGGTATTGCTGGAAGACAATGTATTGTTTAACGCGGGCCGTGGATCTGTGTTTACCAAAAAAGGTGTACAGGAAATGGATGCGGCGATAATGGATGGATCTGATCTTTCTGCAGGCGCCGTTGCAGGAGTTCGTAATGTGCGCAATCCGATAGAGTTGGCGATGGAAGTGATGCGAAACAGTAACCATGTTTTTTTAAGTGGAAAAGGTGCGAACGATTTTGCGATCAAACAAGGCGTGAAACTGGAACCGGATGAATATTTCTTTTCTCAATTCCGCTACGACCAGTGGAAAGCGATCCGGGATTCAGATAATTACTCTCTCGATCATACTCACCATCATCTGGAAGAATTAATGCGTGATAAAAAGTTCGGTACGGTAGGTGCAGTTGCCTGTGACAGGAATGGTAACCTGGCTGCCGCAACTTCTACGGGTGGTATGACCAATAAAAAATACGGAAGGATCGGAGACAGCCCGATGATCGGTTCCGGTACCTATGCAAACAATACAACCTGCGCCATCAGTTGTACAGGCCATGGCGAGATGTTTATCAGGGCGGTTGCAGCTTATGATGTAAGTTGTTTAATGGAATACAAAGGCCTTACGCTGCAACAGGCCATGGACAAAGTGGTGAATGAAAAACTGGTTAAAATTGAGGGTGAAGGAGGAATGATCGGAGTGGATGCTTTGGGTAATGCAGCCCTGCTGTTTAACAGTGCCGGCATGTACCGCGGATGTAAAAATAGTAAGGGACTGAACGAGGTTGCTATTTATAAATAATGTAACTTAGAAATCAGTAAATACACATGAGAAACAGAAAGGGGCTACTTTTGTAGCTCCTTTTTATTGAACCAATCCATCACCGGAACTATGAAAAAATATGCAGTGATCGTAGCAGGCGGAAGCGGACTAAGGATGGGTACTGCAATGCCCAAGCAATTCTTATTGCTGCAGGGAAGGCCGGTATTATGGCACACGCTGCATACTTTTCTGAGATCCTATGAAGATGTTCAGATCATACTGGTATTGCCGAAAGCAAACCTTACTGAAGGGGAATCACTCCGTAAAAACCTGCATGCCGAAAACAGGATGGTGATCACAGAAGGGGGAGATACGCGTTTCCAATCCGTAAAGAATGGCCTGCAACTGATAAAAGAAGAGGCAGTCATTTTTGTACATGATGGGGTTCGCAGCCTGGTAACAGAAGGACTGATACATCGCTGTTTTGAGCAGGCGGTTATAAAAGGTAGTGCGATACCGGTAGTAACCGCTACAGACAGCATCCGCATTATGGAAGATGAGGATCATTATGTGATGAACCGGAATCATGTACGCATTGTACAAACCCCGCAAACCTTTCAAAGCAAATTATTATTGCCTGCATTTGAACAACCCTATGATGAAAGCTTTACAGATGAAGCCACTGTAGTAGAAGCATCAGGAGAGAATGTTTACCTGGTTGAAGGCGAATATGATAATATCAAGATCACCCGACCTGTAGACCTGCTGATCGCAGAAAAAATATTATCAGAAAGATCAACGCTTTAATAATCGAGCCGGCCAGGAATATCCGTTATAATGATAATGGAAATAAGGTTGATTCTTTACTCCAAAACCTTCATAGAATTCACGTACACCCGGAAGTTCAGAACCTTCAAAATCAAACAGGAGATCCTGTCCTGCAAATTCATGTATTACCTGGTTAAGCAGAAAATGATTCGCTTCTTTCTGTCTTCCTTCCGGGGTAGTGGTGTTCATGATATTATAGATCCTTTTAGAATCTTTCAGGAAAACTGCGATTGCCAATATTCCATTTTGTTGGGTTTTAGCGGTTCTTACAAAGCATTGGTCTTTCTTATGCAGTAATTCACATATCATTGAAAAATGGCTGTAATCTTTTTCGTGCGTATGTTTCAGCCTGCTTTGGTATTGTGCATGATAGAGGGAGATCCCTTCACTGATCTCTGCTGTTGAATAAACCAGTGATTCATGAGAGGCTTTCCTGATATTCTCTATGAGATTGCTTTTGTATCTTGATTTGATCAAAGTATATCCCTCAGAGAGATCAATGATAAAATTATTACGTGGAATAACCGGAAGCAGTTGCTGAACATCCGTATTCCCGAAATTGAAATGAATATCGGCCAATGCCACAAAACGATAGATAAGTTTCAATATACGGGAAAGATCATCTTTTGGAATTTGCCCGATCAGTCCGAGCTGCTGTATAAATGCCGGCGTATAGCCATATCGAATACCCAGCTTTCTTTTCCATGGCAGGGCCATCACTGCAGCATAATCATCAACCACTACACCCTGCCAGTTTTTAGCCATAGCATCCAGATAAGTGGTGGATGAATAGATCAACCCATTGGTATTGGCTGCAACACAATGATCCCATTTGATCTTATCAATATGTTTAGCGGCCAGTATCTTGATCCGTCGTTTCATTCAATGGAAATAATGTACATGGGTTTTCGGGAAGATCATTTACCCTTACCGGATAATATGATACGCAAGGTATGCATCATGATCTTGAAATCAAGCAGGAGGGAGGCATTCTCTATATAGATCAGATCGTATTCCATTCTTTCGATCATTTGATCCACACTGGAAGCATAACCGAACTGAACCATGCCCCAGGAAGTTAATCCGGGTTTGGCTTTGAGCAGGTAGCGGTAATAAGGCGTTTTCTTCATTACCTGGTTAATATACTCTTTGCGCTCAGGTCTGGGCCCAATCAGGCTCATATCGCCAATGATGATATTCCAGAGTTGGGGCAACTCATCCAGCCGCCATTTGCGCATGATCTTACCCCAGCGGGTAATACGGGGATCGTGATCGCTGGAAAGTGCGGGCCCGTCCTTTTCGGCATCTACAATCATACTCCTGAATTTATATATCGTAAACGGCTTTCCCTTATAGCCGATCCTTTGCTGTTGGTATATGATTCCACCATTGGAAGAGAACGCGGTACGTAAGGCGATGAACAGCAGGAAAGGGCTTAACAGGATCAGGCTTACAACTGATACCAATATATCAATCAGTCTTTTTACATTCTGTTCACGGGGAGAAAGGGCACTGCTTTGAATATCGATCAGCATGGCCCCGAATACATTGTTTGTTTTAACAGAGCCGGCAAGGATATCCAGTGTATTGGGAACGATCTTGATATCGACATCTTTTTCAGACAACTGGTTCACAATATCTTCGGTTAACTGGTTTTGTTTTTTATCCAGTGCCAGGATCACTTTTTCTATTTGGTATTGATCGATCACATTGTCTATTTCCTGGATATTGCCAAGGTTGGGAATCCATTTGCTTAATCCATTGCGGGTTTCTTCGGCCGATGCAATAAAGCCAATGGTCTTGAACCCCAGGTACCTGAAATTCTTATTTAATTCTTTATAGAGCTTAACGGCATTGGAATTGTTGCCTACGATGAGGGTATTAAAAAATATATCTCCTTTCATCAGAGATTGTTTTACCCTGTATAAGAGAATACTTCGTCCGGCAAAAACGAGCAGAAACTGAAGAAAGAAATACAATAGTAAGCCCGAAAGGGATTGCATCGAGGGTTCAAACAGTAACATAAACAGGCAACCGATAAACGTGTATACCAGCGTAGAGGTCAGTTCATTTAACCTCGATTTTTCATACAGGGAACGATGATAACTCCCTGCAAATGCATAGAACAGCATCCAGGCGGCAGCAATGGCTGCTGTTCTGGTGAATATGTTCTTTGTAAGGTCGATCGATTGCAAGAACCGGTAAAACAGGAGCAGGCTTATTACAGAAAATATGTAATCACTGATGATATATCCTGTAATATTCTTTTTTCGGCCACTCATGCAGTTTATACCAGTATGCTGGTGCTGTTTATTTTCTCCAATATCTTATGGGCCACTTCCATGGCAAGAAAACCATCTATCTCACTTACAACGGTAGGTTTATTATGAATGATGGCATCTACAAAAGATTCCAGTTCGAGTTTGATCGCATTCTGTGGCTGAATAACCGGCGTTGCAATAGCGATCGTTTTTTTGCCATTGGGGGTTTCAATATCAAAGGAGAATACATTGGTATCATCCGGCTGTTTCAGTTTGATGATCTCTGTTTTCTTTTCAAGAAAGTCAATACCCAGATAGGCATCTTTCTGGAACAAACGCATCTTACGCATTTTCTTCATGCTGATACGGCTGCTTGTGAGATTGGCCACACATCCATTATTGAATTCAATACGTACGTTGGCGATATCGGGTGTTTCGGTCATTACTGCCACACCGCTTGCCGAAATATTCTTTACATCACTTTTTACGAGACTGAGGATGATATCAATATCATGTATCATCAGGTCTAAGATCACACTCACTTCTGTACCACGCGGATTGAATTGTGCCAGCCTGTGTACTTCAATGAACATGGGGTTCAGATTCATGTCTTTGATGGCGAGATAAGCAGGGTTAAAACGTTCCACATGGCCAACCTGCATTTTGATATTCGCTTCCCTTACCATATCCATGATATCTCTTCCTTCCTGCAGGGTATTGGCAAGGGGTTTTTCTACAAACACATGCTTTCCTTTTCGGATAGCCTGCATACAGATCTGGAAATGATGATCAGTAGGGGCTACAATATCGATGATATCACAGGCATCTATGAGTTTCTCTTCATCCGCAAAACGTTTGAGGCCGTATTCTTCAGCAACGGGTTTGGCATTATCATTATTGGGGTCGAAAAACCCCACCAGTTTAACCCCTTCGATCTCCTTCCAGTTGTTCAGGTGGAATTTGCCCAAATGGCCCACTCCAAAAACACCTACTTTAAGCATAGTTTTCGCTATTTAATAGTCGGTAAATATAAATAATTGGGGCAGCCAAACCTGTTAATTGCTAAAGTTGTGGATATTCTATTCTCATTACCGTTTCAGCACCCTAAGCAAACATCTCATGATCCTTCAGATTCGTTAATGGCCGGTTTGCCAGTAGGGTTTTGGCACATGCTGCCGTATGTGGCAGTTCATACTGAAAATAGAATTCCATGGTATGGGTCTTGCTTTGGTAAAAACTTTCAGTATTGGAACGGAAATCTTTCGCCGCAATTTTCTCAGCCGCTGCTAAAGCCTGTTTCAGCCATTGCCAGCCAATCACGATATAACCGGCCATTTCCATGAATACGGTGGCATCGGCCAGGTACCTGTCAACCTCACCTTGTAAGGCAAACTGACCAAGATGCAACAGAACCGTTTCCATCTGTTTCAATTCCTGGCCTAAAGTTCCTGCATACTGCTGTAATTCAGCATGTGCCGATGCTTTGGTAATTGTATCGATAATGGTTGCTGAAAGCAATTGTAATGCACGCCCGTTGGCAATGGTTACTTTTCTTCCCAGCAGATCCAATGATTGTATTCCGGTTGTGCCCTCATACAATGACATGATCTTCAGGTCGCGATAATGCTGCTGAACCGGAAAATCTGTGGTAAAACCATATCCTCCTAACACCTGAATGGCCAATGCTGCTGACCGGCTTCCCTGTTCTGATGAATAGGTTTTTACGATCGGCGTTAATATTTCCAGTAATAATAAATGCTTTTCTTTTTCTTCTCCGGAAGTGGCATGGGTAAGATCGTATAAACGATTACATTCCATACCCAATGATAAAGCCCCTTCTACAATCGCTTTTTGTGTTAGCAGCATCCTTTGCACATCTGCATGATTAATGATCAGGGTAGGTGGCTTCTTGGGATCTTTTTCACTCGCCAATCTTCCCTGTGGTCTTTCCATGGCATACTGCAGCGATGCCTGGTACGCAGCCATTGCAACAGCCGCAGCGCTTTGTCCTACACTGATCCTCGCTCCATTCATCATATGGAACATATAAGCTAAACCTTTGTGTGGTTCACCAAGCAGGTAACCGCGGCAATCATCATTATCACCAAATGACAGGTGGGTGGTGGCATACCCTCTTTGTCCCATCTTCTGAAAATCGCCTGCACAATACACATCATTGTATTCCAGCCCACCCTCAGTTGTTGGACGGAATTTTGGAATGATAAATAAAGAAATTCCTTTCACACCCGCCGGTGCCCCATCAATTTTAGCGAGTGTTAAATGCACAAAATTTTCGCAGGCTTCATGTTGCCCACCGGAGATAAATATTTTTTGTCCTTTGATCTGATAATATCCCTTATCGGTAGGAGAGGCCGATGTAACGATATCCGACAAAGAACTTCCTGCCTGAGGCTCGGTTAAGGCCATGG
>CANGOX010000089.1 GCA_947455605.1 Chitinophagaceae bacterium | reverse complement strand
GATACTGCCGAAGTTTTTAAGGATCAAGCCTGCTTCATCTGTTTTCAATGATCGGGGTGATACGGCTACACCCATGGTAAAGTAATTGGCAAAATAATCTTTCAATCCTTTACTACTGTCGGTTGGTGTAGTTACAATTGGTGCACATATAGCTGTTGCATGAATCAGTACAGCAGAAAAAACTATTGCAAAGAATCTGTGTATCATAAGAATACGTTTAGCGTACAGTATTGGTTAAGGTTCCGATATGATCGATGGAGATATGAATTTCATCATTTGATCTTAATGTGAAATCGTTACCGGGTACGATGCCTGTTCCTGTCATAATCAAACAACCATATGGGAAGGAGCATTCACGGTATACGAATGATACCAATTCTTCCGGTGTGCGTTTCATTTGATTCAGTTCAATATTACCTTTGAAAGCGGATATACCGTTTCGGATGATCTCTAGGCAGATACCCGTGTTTGAAGGGATAGGTTGGTCCGTAACAAAGATGCAGGGCCCGATGGCGGCACAGGCATCATAGGTTTTTGCCTGCGGCAGGTATAACGGATTCTCTCCTTCAATACTACGGCTGCTCATATCATTGCCTATGGTATAACCCACTATTTTTCCTGAGGAACTCACTACCAGTGTAAGCTCCGGTTCTGGAACATCCCAGGTAGAATCTTTTCGGATATTTACCTTGCCCCCATGCCCCACAACCCGATGTGCAGTAGATTTAAAAAACACTTCGGGTCTCTCTGCGTCGTACACTCTGCTATAGAAATCACTGCCGCCGGCTACTTTGGATTCTTCTTCTCTTCCGATCTTGCTACGCAGATAGGTTACGCCACAGGCCCATAATTCCTGGCTTTGTATGGGAGCAAGAATGTTAGCTATTGCAGGAGCTTCGTTGCTGGGGCTTAGTGTTGCAGTTAGTTTTTGCATCTTATCAAAAAGGGCATCATCATTTACAAACTCATCCCAATCCATGCCTGTAACCGGAAAGAAGTTTTCATTCTGTTCGATAAGGATACCTGCATCAGTTTTGTAAAGTCTCATAGGTAGATTGTTTGTTATTTTCTCATTTGTAACCTGAGTACATACATGTCGTTGGTTATGTACAATGTTTTTTCATCTGCAGAAAAGGCACAGTTGGATGTGGCTTCCGGAACTTTGATCTTGCCAATAAGTTTTCCTGTTTTGTTAAAGATCCATACACCTCCCGGTCCTGTTGCGAATATATTGCCTGATTTATCCACCTTCATTCCATCCGGCAAACCCTTTAATGATTTGTCATATCCTGCAGTACTATAGAATATGCGCCCATTGATGAGGCTGTCATTGGCATTCATATCAAATGCATACCAATTAGGTTTCTCAGGGTCTGAATTGGCAATGAGTATTGTTTTTTCTCCCGGTAAAAGGATAATACCATTGGGTCTTGTTAACGAATCGGTTAGCAATATCACTTCTCCGTTCTTTTTTATTGTATAAACACCCTGAAATGGGATTTCCTTTTTAGGATCTTCCATATTTTTTTCCAGGCCATAAGGTGGGTCAGTAAAGAAAACATCTCCTTCTTTGTTATAGATCACATCATTGGGACTGTTGAATTTTTTACCAAAGTAGCTATTAGCAATGGAAATGAATTTTGCTGAAGGAGCGTTTAAAGGTGCATCCATTCTGGCGATCTGTCTGTTCCCGCATTGACAGAGAATCAGATTACTATTATTATCTAGTGTTAATCCATTGGAACCTGTTTCACCACCTCTTTTGGCAGTATCTGTATAACCGGAAGGGGTAAGGTAAATTTCTTTGCCTTTGGCTTCCGTCCATTTATAGATGGTATTTTGAGGTACATCTGAAAACAGCAGCATCTGTTCCTTTTCAACCCATAACGGACCCTCGCTCCAGTCTAAACCATCTGCTATGATCTCCGGTTTAGCACCTGCAGAAATAATACTGTCGAGTGAAGGATCTAATCGCTCAATCTCACCGGTAGTAGGGTATGATTTTTTAGTTTGACAACTTACGATTGCGACTATCAGGAATAATAGGATTGATTTTTTCATAAATGGATCATTTACTAATGAATACTTCTTTCTTCAAATAGTTAGAACTTGTTATTAGTTGTATATCCGGCTGCCCACCACCAATGCTGATGATCGCTTTGCCTGTCATTAATTTTGATTTTCCTGTATTGTCGTTCACGGAAAATTCCTGTTGTGAAAGAGTAAATGAAATCCATTTACTTTCTCCGGCTTTCAGGAATATTCTTTTAAAACCCTTAAGAGATCTTATTAACTGTTCATTTGATTTACCGGGCGACACATACAGTTGTATCACTTCCTCGCCATCTCTTTTTCCTGTGTTGGTAACTTTAGCCGTTACTGTTATTTTTTTTCCGGTACTGATTTCGGCTGGTGCTTTTATTTCAGAATAGGTGAAATTGGTATAACTCAATCCATATCCAAAAGGGTAGAGCGGTTTACCTTTGAAATACCGGTAGGTCCTGTTCTCCATGGAGTAGTTCTCAAAATCAGGCAGGTCACTATCACTCTTATAAAAAGTTACCGGTAATCTTCCTGCAGGATTATAATCGCCAAACAACACATCGGCAAGTGCGGTTCCTGCAGATTGTCCGCCATACCATGCATTAACAATAGCCGGTATATTGTCAGCTTCCCAAGGTATTGCCAATGCACTTCCCGTCATCATCACAAACACAATTGGCTTTCCGGTTGTATGCAAGGCTTTTAATAATTCTGTTTGAACAGCAGGTAATGCAATTGATGTACGGTCTCCACCATTAAAACCGGGAAAATTGACGCGCATTTCCTCTCCTTCCAGTTGTGGAGAGATGCCGCCCACATACACAATGGCATCTGCGTCTTTTACACGGTTGGCTAATGCAGCAAAATCAGAGCGGATAAAGTTTCCTGCCCGTAAACGAACATTGGCTTTTCCTTCGGTCTGGTAATATTCTACTACGATGTGATAGGTTTTATTCTGTTCAGTTTTCAATTTGTAAGTTCTTGCGCCAAAACGGTTACGGAGCCAGGCATTGATCACTTCTTTTCCATCTATTATCAGCTTATATCCATCATCCGCATCCATTTCAAATGTTACATCGCCACTTGTTTTAGCCGTAAAATCTGTGGTATACCTTGCAGAGAAGTTCAGGGCTTTTAATTGATCGGTCACATTTTCTCCTTCCTGCCAGAAATGATCGAGGTCATTTTCCATGCGGCTTAGCACAGGTATACCAGTGAGCTCTTTATTGTCGAAGTATTCTGCTTTAATTCCTTTCTTCCCTTCTAAAGCGTATTGATTGCTCATATCGGAATACACAAGCAGGGTATCATTCGTAAATTGGATCGCTTTTTCGTAAACTACTTCTGTATTAGTTCCAAGTTTATCTTTAATACCCTGTAATGCTGTTACGATCTGTGATGGCGTTCCATTATAATTCCCCAGAACGGCGATCGCATTATCAGCATTGGGCCCGAGAACAACGATCTTTTTCATTTTCTTAGATAAGGGAAGGAGATTGTTCTGGTTCTTCAGCAACACAATGGATTGCTGAGCCATTTTAAGCGAAAGAGCTTTATGTTCAGGACTCTCCAGTTCTGTTGCAGGAGCCTGCATATATTTTACCATCGAAGCCGGATCGAACATACCCAGACGGAAACGGATCATGAACAATCTTTTCAATGATACATCAATTTGTTTCTCCGTTATTTTTCCCTGCTTTACTGCTTCAACCAATGCTTTAAATGAAAAATTGCCACAATCAATATCTGTTCCGTGTAATACAGCATCTGATGCAGCACTGGCGGCATCCGGATGTGTTTTGTGGTTACGGAAAAAATCATCGATCGCTCCGCAGTCGGATGTGACATATCCAGAGAAGGCCCATTGATTGCGGAGGATATCGTTCATCAACTCATCATTGCCACAGCAAGGCTGGCCCTGGAAAGCATTGTAAGCGCACATCACACCGGCAACTTTGGCATTCACTACCAGCTCTTTAAATGCTGGGAGATAGGTATTCCAGAGATCATAGTCGCTTGTCTTTACGTTGAACACATGTCGGGATGGTTCTGGGCCGCTGTGTATGGCATAGTGCTTGGCACAGGCTGCCGCTTTCAGGTATTTCGGATCATCTCCCTGTAACCCGTGAACAAAGGCCTTACCCAACATAGCCGTAAGAAAGGGGTCTTCTCCATAAGTTTCCTGTCCTCTGCCCCAACGTGGATCGCGGAAAATATTGATGTTGGGAGTCCAATAGGTCAGCCCCACATATCGTGCCCCTGCTTTTCCTTGTTTGTTGGTTTCATTAAAGATGGCACGGCCTTCCATAGCAGAATAGTCGGCCATTCGCAGTAAAGAAGTCGTATCAAATGTTGCCGCCATACCGATCGCCTGCGGATAGACGGTTACTTTGAATTGTGTTCGGGCAACGCCATGAAGTACTTCATTCCACCAATCATAAGCGGGTATGCCCAATCTTTTGATAGCAGGAGCCGAATTTAACATCTGGCTTACTTTTTCCTCAAGGGTTAAACGGCCAACCAGGTCGTTAACTCTTTGCTCGAAAGAAAGTTGATAATTATTGAATGGCAGTTGACTCAGATCTGTTTGTGCTGAAGAAAATTTCACCGGCAAAAATGCGGCAATGCAAAACGATATTCTGGCAATCAATACTACTCTACTATTGTTTTTCATGGCAAACTGATTAATTATTTCAATTCAAGTACCACCACTGAATAGGGGGGTAGTTTTATTTTCAAAGCGGATCCGTTAAGGCTGGCACCAGTAAACGTTGTTGGTTTTACCTTGTTGGGATTTTCAAAACTGTTATAGTTCTGGATCTTGTCTGATGTTAAAATTCTGCCACTTACAGCGGTATAGTTGGCGCCGTTTATATTTACAGAAACTTCCTGTTCTTTATTGGCATCAATATTTACCAAAGAAATATGGGTTACACCACTTTTATCTTTTGATGCTGATGCAGAGATCGCTTTTAATTTCTCTTTGCCCATTTTATAATCATTGCTGGTAACAGAAATAGGCAGCATGGTGGCATCCTGGTGTATATTGTACATTTCCATTACATGGTAAGTTGGGGTAAGGATAATTTTTTCATCATTGGTAAGGATCACGGCCTGCAATACATTTACGATCTGTGCAAGGTTGGCCATTTTCACTCGGTCGCAATGGTTGTTGAAAATATTCAGGGTAGTACCGGCAATCATTGCATCACGCATGGTATTCTGTTGATAGAGGAAGGCACCGTTGGTACCAGGTTCCACATCATACCATCCGCCCCACTCATCAACAGCCATGGCCACTCTTTTCTTAGGATCATATTTATCCATCACTGCACTATGTCTGCTTACCAGTTCTTCCATCTGTAATGCTCTTTGCATGGTGGTATAATATTCTTCTTCTGTGAAATTGGTGGCAGGGCCTTTTTTACCCCATTCGATCACAGAATAATGGTGAACACCAACTGCATCGAGCATGTTGTGTGGTATATCTCTCATTAATACTTCTGTCCAGTTATAATCTGCATCACTGGCACCGGAAGCGATCCTGAATATTTTTTCTTTGGGATCTCCGTTGGTCATAAAGGTTGCATACTGGCGATAGATATTGGCATAATACTCGGGCTTCATGTTACCACCACAGCCCCAGGCTTCATTACCAATGCCCCAGTATTTTACATGCCATGGATTGGCACGGCCGTTTTGCTGACGAAGATCAGGCATAGGGCTGCTGCCGTTAGGGTGGATAGTGTATTTTACCCAATCAGATAATTCCTGTGGGGTGCCACTGCCTACATTTCCGCTGAGATAGGGTTCTGCACCCAGCATCTCGCACATATTCAGAAATTCATTTGTACCGAAACTATTGTCTTCTTTTACGTTACCCCACCAAACGTTTAACATGGATGGGCGCTTGTCTTTAGGGCCAATACCATCTTTCCAATGATAGGTATCTGCAAAACATCCACCCGGCCATCGTAGTACAGGTACTTTTAATTTTTTAAGGGCATCCAGCACATCCAGACGTATCCCTTCTTTGTTGGGGATCTTTGTATTGTTATCACCTACATATAACCCTCCATAAATACAATGGCCCAGGTGTTCGGCAAAATGTCCGTAAATATTTTTGTTGATGATCTCGCTACCCTTATCAGCTTGCAGTGAAACTACATTTTGCGCCGAAAGATTTAGGGAAAGTGTTGTACAAATAATCAATACAATCTTTTTCATATGCTTTGTTTATAGATGTTACGCTTAATATCATTTATAGGCTTCGATCGCCTGTATGGTACCATCGGGATTATATTTCAGCTCCGTTACTTTTACATTACGGAGATGTGTTTTACCCGAAATCTGTGTATCATGATAAAACAAATACCATTTGCCCTTGATCTCAACGATAGAGTGGTGATTGGTCCAGCCTTCTACGGGTTTTAACACAATGCCTTTATAGGTGAAAGGTCCATAAGGACTATCTCCTATGGCATAGCAGATATTATGTGTATCGCCTGTTGAATAGGAGAAATAATATTTTCCCTTGTATTTGTGTACCCAGGAAGCTTCAAAAAAGCGTTTATCATTATTCGATTCCATAAAGGTTTTACCATTAGCGTCTACCAGTTTAATGCTGCGGACTTCTTCTGAAAAACTTTTCATATCTGCGCTGAGCTTGGCAACCCTTGGCAGAAAAGCTTCTTCATCAGGTTTGCGGAGTTGGGCATCGGCTGTATATTTATTATTGGCCCACCTTTGTAATTGACCTCCCCAGATTCCGCCAAAATACATATAGTAAGACCCATCACTGTCTTTAAACACGCTCGGGTCTATACTGTAACTTCCCTTAATAGGTTCTTTCTCTGCCTTGAACGGACCTGCCGGTGATTTACTGGTAGCCACACCCATGCGAAAGATATCTGTCTTGTCTTTTACAGGGAAATAGAGATAATAGGTGCCGTCTTTAAATGCAGCATCCGGTGCCCACATTTGTCTTCCGGCCCATGGTACATCTTTAATATCGAGGGCAATGCCATTATCGGTTACTTTTCCACCAATGGAATCCATTGATAGGATATGATAATCACGCATGGCAAAATGGCTGCCCAGATCATCTTCTTTGATGCCTGCTTCAAAATCGTGAGACGGATATACATAAATTTTTCCATTGAATACATGCGCCGAAGGATCAGCAGTAAAAATATGTGATACCAATGGTTGGGAGATGGGCTTCTTTTTTAAAGTCCCTTTTTCCTGTGCAGCAACAGACAGCACGCTTAATGATAAAATAGAAATCGAAAGAATACGGTTCATATGAACTGGTTTTAGTGGTGCAATATTGCGGTGGTTTCCTCCGGGCCAAGATAACTTGGCTTTACGCTGCCAAAATCTGCTACGATCTTTTGTAATACTACAGACGGGCTCACCATCCAGTATTTGATCGTGTGTTTGCCTGATCTTGTAAGTGAATGAGAAGTTGTTTTGATAATGATATTATTTGCTACCCATCCTTCCCATACCCGTGTGTTATTATCTTCTTTATTCAATACAACAACCTGTGGCGCTTCATCATCGATCGATATAGCATATTTCAATCCCTCATCATTATGGAAATTGAGGGTAGGGGAGAAGAAGAGTTGCAATTTTACTATTCCTGAATCGTAGGTAGTAATGTTGTATTCAAGGTGAGGTGCATTATTTCCCGGTATTTGTGTATTGGCAGTTACGGGAAATGGTGTAACGGCTGAGCCGGTTTTGCCATGATCAGGTAATATCTGCCAGTTGATTCCATTTGTGTTAATTGCTTTTGTAAAATGATCGGCTTCTACAGAAACGGCCCCAGCTACTTCCAAAATGATATTTCCTATTATATTATTTGGTCGATGTGTTATGCGTATCATATTGTTGCCTGGTTCATTCCATTCCCGTGCAGTATCTGCTGAAACATATTTCACCCTTGGCATCCTGTTAACAGGCGGTTGTTGCCAATAGGTATAACCAATATGCGTTTGGTCCATCATATGGTTCCATTTGCCATTGGAGATATGATTGTATTCAAAAGAGATCAATGAATCTTTTAAGTAATACTCTTTTACTTTATCTGCTTCTTTATTTGCAAGAATTGATTTATAAGCTGCGTATTGCTGATTTCTGGCAACTGCATTATACATCGAATATAAATTTGCGCATGCTTTTACGGGGTGTAATACAAGTTCATAAAATGCATCTTTATATTCTGGGCTGATACCACTATTGATTTGTTCGGCCTTACTGAGTAATTTATTATAATCATCTGTAACAACCGTCATCTCATCAGGAATAACCCTGCTTGTTGCGTAATTACTGTTGAAAGTATTTGCATCCAGCAACTCAGGCTTCCTTCTTCCATTATATTTTGAATATTTTGAAATGATATCAGCAATATCCTTTGCATAGGTTACGCCAAACTGCGCAACTGCCCAGTCTTCCGTATATTTTTGAAGATCTGTTGCTTTGATGCGGTTTGGGTTCCAAGCATAATCCAGGAAAAAGGAAATGGGGAATTCCATAGGTTTGATATCGCCCACATTTACCACCCAGATATCTCTTACATTATATTCATAGGCCAAATGCATCTGCTCCCATACTCTTGGGATAGGGTTTGTATTTAGCCATTTGTAATTTCTTGGCCCGCCTACGTAATCAAAATGATAATAAATGCCATAGCCGCCTTTACGGGGTGCATCGGTAAGTTTGGGGAGTTTGCGCAGGTTGCCCCAATTATCATCACACAATAATAAAGTAACATCATCGGGTACACGCATGCCTTTGTCATAGTAGTCCTGCACTTCTTTATATAAAGCCCATGATTGCGGAGTGGCGGATACGGGCTTGCCGGTTACCTCTTCAATAATTTTTCTTTGATCCCCCACAATCTTTTCAAGTAAAGCAATATTACTTCCCTGCGTCATAGGCATATCACCATCTCCCCGCATACCAATGCTCACAACACTTTCATGGGTGCCCATGTTTTGAATTCCTTTTTTCCAGAATGCGCGGAGAACACTGTCATTGGTTTGATAATTCCATGCACCCTTGCCATAACGTTTCCATTCCTGTTGGGCACGTAACATAGGTTCGTGGTGTGAATTACTGATCACAATGCCGTATTTATCTGCCAATACGGGATTTAATGTATCATCATCTGCAAATGCATTGCCCCACATGGCTGGCCATAGGTAATTGGCTTTTAAGCGAAGTAATAACTCAAATATTTTTTCATATACCAAGTGATTTACGCCACCGAATTTTTCTTTGGTCCAGCCTGAGAAAGCAGGGGCTTCATCGTTTATGAATATCCCGCGGTATTTAACAAGCGGCTTGTCCTGTAAATGAATGGTATTTGAAATGTATAGTTCTTTTTTCTTTTTCACAGGAACATCTGCCCACCAATACCATGGCGATACCCCGATCTGTTTGGATAATTCAAATACGCCGAAAGCCGTTCCCCGTCTGTCGCTACCGGTGATTACTAACGCTTTTTCAATTCCTGGGAAAGGGTTGTTGACGATTTGTGTAAGGCCGGCTTCCCATTTTCCTCTGAGACTGTCAACTGTAAGTTTTTTATTTTGGATCAGTTGTTTGATCAAAGGAGATTGATCAATAGAACCAATAAGTATTATGTTTTTCGAAATGCCTGCCTTGTAAAGGATCTTAGGTTGTTTGCCGGTTACACTTTCAATATCCGTTTGTAAAAAAGAAGCAGCTTTCTGAACCAGCCAGTAATCCTGTTCATCTACAACTATGGGCATGGCTTCGGTACAGCTTACGATCGCAAAAGATGTGGGTGATCTTTTATCTGATACGGTTTGTGCATGCAATTGCACCAGCAACAGCCATGCACAAGACAACAGGAAGCATTTTGTTTTCATATAGCTATGTTAGTAGCTTACTGATCAGTTGTTACCGCCATTACCTGGCGCAAACTGAAACCGTAGGCTTTTATAATAGTCAAGATTGTGATCGGGTTGCTCTACGCTTTTGGGTAAAGGCATTTTTGAAAAAGTCTGGAAATACAACAGACAGGCATTTCTCCACCACACAGCTTCTTTTTCCTGAACGGCCAACAGCATTTTCACATGTTCAAATTGTTCATTGTCGATTTTCCCCTTTATGCTGTTCCATGTCTGTTGCATACTTCGAACATCATTTACACCGGAATAATATTTAGCTGAGAGATCATCCCATAATGTTTTTCCGGATCTCATTGTATAATTCCAGGGAACATGATGAAACCACAATAAGTACTCTTCCGGACAGGTAGCCACATCTTCATAGATCTTTCTTACTTCCGGGGAATATTGTTCTAATGCATTACTTCCTTTTGTAGTTCTTTCAAAACCAATCCCTATTGAATCTGCTCTGTGATAATAAACAGGGTTCCAGTCTGCACGGCCCAGTCTGTCTGACCAGGGAGACGGCCCGTAATGATGTCCATCACCCATGATATGGTGTAGTCCCAGGGGTGTCATATAATGCACCATGGTTTCCCTTGAGCCGAGCATGATCTTTTTTGTTGTACTAACAAAGGAGGGGTCATTACTGAATGTCATCCGGATCCAATCATCAGCCATCTCATCAGATGATTCAGTATGATCCCATGCCAGTTTTCCAAATGCATACCAGTTGGATTGTGCAAATGGATGCCCACACCAGTTTCTTTCATCACCAATATTGCTTACACCCGCAATGCCTGTGAGTGAATGATGATCTGCAGTTCCATCAATGATATTAGCAACGGTGGTTCCTTTTCCGTTGGCATAAGTATCTGCATCCAATACTTCTTTCATTAAGGGTGCTTCATAAACAAGTTGTGTGCCCTGACCTAAATATTCCTGAGTGAGCTGGAACTCCATCATCACCGGTGTTTTATGTATGGCACCGAATAAAGGATGGAAAGGTTCTCTAGGCTGAAAATCCAATGGTCCGTTTTTTACCTGAACGATCACATTGCTTTTGAATGTACCATCAAATGGTTTGAATTCATCGTAAGCCTGTTTTGTTCGATCCGTGGGGGTTTCATTACTATAAACAAAGGCGCGCCACATGACAATACCGTTATGTGGGGCTAATGCATCGGCTAACATATTGGCGCCATCTGCATGGGTACGTTTATAATTCTGTGGCCCGGGTTGACCTTCGGAATTGGCTTTTACGAGAAAGCCTCCAAAGTCGGGGATATAGGTATAGATCTCGTCTACTTTTTTCTTCCACCAGTCTTTCACCGTTTCATCAAAGGGGTCGGCTGTTTTTAATTTACCTAGTTCGATGGGTGCACTGAATTTTGCTGAAAGAAATACTTTGATGCCATAAGGCCTGAATACATCTGCTAATGCGGCAACTTTTATCAGGTAATCTTTGGTAAACAACTGAACATTGGCGTTTACGTTATTAACTACCGTTCCATTGATGCCAATAGATGCATTGGCCCTTGCATAATCTTTATATCGCTGATCTATATACCCGGGTAATAAATGCCATTTCCAGATAGAGAAGCCGGCATAACCGCGCTCAACAGTACGGTTCATATTGTCCCAATGGTCCAATAACCGGTATTGAATTTTTGGAGAACTTATGATATTCAGTTGCGAGATACTTTTATGTGTTTGCAGCAATTGTAAAAAATGAAAACTACCATAAAGGATACCGGTTTCGGTATTAGCTGCGATAACAATACAATTCTTACCTGCAACTTTTTGTGTGGTGATCAGAAATCCGTCTGTACTGATTTTGTCTAAAGGAAGAGATAAAGCTGCAATGGCTTTTGATGTAACCGGTGTGCCCACAATCAGACTATGTTCCTGTGTTGACCCGAGTAAATTGAATTTGATATCCAGTAAGCCTGAAATTCCATTAACGAGTTCGTCTTTAATTACGCCGAGGGTAGGAGATTTGCCTTCGATCAATAAACCGGATATTTGTGTTTTATAGGTAGCCAGTAAAGCTCTATCACTGATCTTGTCATACCTGAGCCATAATCGATAACCATCTTCAGCCTTAAGATGATATATAGAAAGGGAAAATAATACTAACAGTAAACACAATTTTTTTTTCATGCGTATCCTTTTATAAGTTTATGCTTTCTTTCTCTTCGATGATTCTCTTACGATCAATTCTGATTTGATAATGATGGTATTGGTCAGGTTCATATTTATTTTTCCCTGTAAATGATTGATAAGATTCCTTGCAACTATTTCTCCAATCTCATTACCGGGATAATTTATGGTAGATAACTTAGGTTCGATGATTTTGCAGATCACATCATTATTAAAACCAACCACCGCAATATCTTGAGGTATCTTCACACCGGCATCCTTTAAGGTTTGTATAATAACCGCTGCACAAAAATCGTTAGTAACAAAGATCCCGTCCGGCATAGGCTTCATTGCTATGATTTTATTGGCTGCAAGAATACCTGCGGCTTCTGTCAGGTCATTTACCAGAACATATTTCTCTTTGAATTTGATTCCATTTTCTGAAAGAGCCTGTTGGTAACCTTTTAATCGTTCAGCATACACATTTCTTTTAAGGCTTGCGGTAACATGAACAATTCGTTTACAACCCTGTTCCACCAGGTGTGCTGTAGCTTCGTAGCCGGCTTTTCGGTTGTTGATAATAACTTTAACACCCTCGCTCTCTTCAAATACCCGATCAAAGAATATTACCGGAATTCCTTTTTTAATAAAGGGATCAAAATGAGCAAGATTCTCTGTATCAAATGCAAGTGAAGCGATTACGCCATCAACCCTTTTATGGAAAAAGTTTAGTGCATTGGCTGCTTCTTTTTTATAGGTTTCGGAAGAGTGGCCGATTATCAGGTCATAATTGGCTTCCGTTGTGATATTCTCTATTCCAGCTAATGCTGCAATCATAAATTGGCTGCGTAATTCATGAAAGATCACACCAATGGTATGGGTATTCTGTTTTCTCAGGTTGCTGGCAAAAGTGTTGGATTGATACCCCAGTTGTACTGCCAGGTCGGATATCTTTTTCTTGGTAAGTTTATTTATGCCCGGATGATCCTTTAGGGCACGGCTTACTGTGGCAGCGGATAATCCCAGCTTTTTGGCAATATCGTAGATAGTAATGTCTTTTTCCCGGCTCATAAAATACAATCGGTTACAATATAGGAGTAAATTGAAAATTGGTGATTTTTTTTTTGCTACTTTTTATGCTGTCTTTTCTTTATTGTATTGCTGGCATAGCTCTTTTTCCTATTTAGGGTACTGGATCAATTGGATTTGCCACTTACCTTTTGGGGGCATCGGGTAGAAATAATTGCCAATGTTTAAAATATTTATTGCAATCGGTTGCAATTTCGATATTTATTCCGACATTAGTTTTTCCTAGTAGGATATCTATTGAAGACTTAATTTATTCGATTGCGCCATGAAAAGAAAACAGGTTTTGTTGTTGGTGGTTCTTATTGCTTCTTTCCATTATGGAGAATCGCAACCACCTCGTTTATCGCCTGCCGACAGTACTGCCCGAAAGCGATCGCAGGATAGTGTTCGGCAACTGACGGAACAGGATCATCAAAAAATGATGGATCTTTTGCACATCACATCCCTGCGTCCCGGTGCCAATGGCAACGATCCTAAAGCTCCCAATGCAGCCAACTATGATGAGGCCAAAGCCACTCCCTTTCCCGATCTGCCAGATCCATTGATTTTAAAGAACGGCAAGAAAGTTACTTCTGCAAAAATCTGGTGGAACCAACGCCGCCCTGAAATTGCAGAAGACTTTGACAGAGAAATTTATGGGCGTGTGCCTAAAGGGCTTCCCAAAGTAAACTGGGAGGTAGTGAGTGTCCTCAATGAAAAAAACGGAGGGTTTGATGTGATCACTAAAAAACTGGTAGGGCATGTAGACAACTCTTCTTATCCCCAGATAAAAGTAAATATAGATCTTACATTAACCACACCTGCCAATGCTACGGGACCTGTTCCGGTGATCATGGAATTTGGATTTATCTTTCCGGCAGGTGCCAGACCTCCTGGCCCGCCCACCTTATCAAATCCTAATGCACCTCCACCGCCGCCGAGTTGGCAACAACAGCTATTGGCCAAAGGATGGGGCTACGCCATTCTCGTGCCAGGAAGCATTCAGGCAGATAATGGTGCGGGCCTGAATCAGGGAATTATTGGTTTGATGAACAAAGGCCAGTCGCGCAAACCCGATGACTGGGGTTCTTTACGTGCTTGGGCATGGGGCGCCAGCAAAGCATTGGACTATTTTGAAACAGACAATGCCGTTGACGCTAAAAAAGTAGGGGTAGAAGGTCATTCCCGTTATGGAAAAGCAACCGTTGTTGCCATGGCCTATGATGCCAGGTTTGCCATTGCTTTTATCAGTTCATCCGGAGAAGGGGGTGTGAAATTGCATCGTCGCAATGCCGGAGAGATCGTTGAGAATGTAGCAGGCTCGAACGAGTATCATTGGATGGCAGGTAATTTTATCAAATACGCCGGCCCTTTAAACTGGGGCGATCTGCCGGTTGATGCCCATGAATTGGTGGCCATGTGTGCCCCACGTCCTGTATTTATTAGTGCCGGAGAAAAAGGGGATGGATGGCAGGATGCGAGAGGAATGTTTTTAGGAGGAGTACATGCGGGTCCGGTTTACAAACTACTTCGCAAAAAAGACCTGGGTATTACAGAATTCCCTCCTGTTGAGACAACGTTGATCGACGGTGAAATTGCTTTCCGTCAACATACGGCAGGACATACACCGGTTCCCAACTGGCCCACATTTATCAGGTTTGCTGACAAATATTTTAAGTAAAAACATAACGAAAACGAGATAGTTAAACAAACAAAAAGATTCGATCAAATATATTAATTTTAAACCTCTTTCCGGGGAAGGGTATACATGGAAACAGAACGTTTTGCCAGGCTAGATAAAAAATAATAGAACGTTGGCGGATTTCCCGCAGCGAGCTATTTCAGGTGGTTTTGAGTAAACAATATATGCGTATATTGACCAACTAAACCAAGCAGAAAAGATTGTTATGATAGTACAATTGTTGTAGCAAAAAGTAAGAATAATAAATCAAGCGTACATGTTATTATTAGGGATAGATATTGGCACTTCTTCGATCAAGGTTTCTGTAGTGGATGCTGCTACACAACAGGCTGTTGCTTCGGCTCAATACCCCGAAACCGAAACGGGTATTACCGCTTTACAAACCGGCTGGGCAGAACAATCGCCGGAAATGTGGTGGCAGCATGTGCAGGATGCCATCTTAAAAGCAAATGCTACAAAAAAGTATGATCCGAAAGATATCGGTGCCATAGGCATCGCTTACCAGATGCATGGATTGGTATTAGTGGATAAGGAACAAAGAGTGCTTCGCGACAGTATCATCTGGTGTGATAGCCGTTCCGTGAGTATCGGAAACGAAGCCTTTCATAAGATTGGCGAGGAGAAGTGTTTGTCGCACCTCCTGAATTCGCCTGGAAATTTTACTGCTTCCAAACTGGCATGGGTTAAAGCCCATGAGCCTGCTGTATTTGCACAGATAGATAAAGTAATGCTGCCCGGCGATTTTATCGCTATGAAATTCAGCGGAGAAACCACTACAACGATCTCGGCATTATCAGAAGGGATCTTCTGGGATTTTGCAGAGAATGAATTGTCGAAAGATGTATTCAGTTATTTCGGGTTTGATGAGCAGATCATTCCCACAGTAAAAAAAGTTTTTGAAACACATGGATTGTTGAAAGAAGAAGTGGCTGCAGCATTATCACTCAAAGCCGGTATCCCTATTGCCTATAAAGCAGGTGACCAACAGAATAATGCATTGTCATTAAATGTACTGGAGCCGGGTGAAGTAGCAGCAACTGCGGGAACATCGGGTGTGATCTATAGTGTGAGTGATGTATTGGCCTTTGATAAGTTTTCACGAGTAAATACTTTCGCTCACGTAAATCATACTTCATCATTAAAGCGTTTGGGAATCCTGTTGTGCATCAACGGAACAGGTATCATGAATAACTGGGTACGCACCATCACTGGCGCACAACTCAGTTACAGTCAGATGAATGATGCCGCAGCAAAGATCAAACCGGGAAGTGACGGTTTACACATCTTACCTTTTGGCAATGGTGCCGAACGGATGCTCAACAATGCAACAGTGAATGCACATATCAATGATATAGATCTGTATAAACATACACCGGCTCATATTTACCGGGCAGCGCAGGAAGGTATTGCTTTCGCTTTCCGTTACGGATTGGATATTATGCGGGAGAATGGTTTACAGCCATCCGTGATACGCGCCGGCAGGGCCAATTTGTTTTTAAGTGATGTATTCATCGAATCATTTGTTAATGCTACCGGTGTACCGGTTGAATTATATGATTGTGATGGAAGTGTGGGTGCAGCTATTGGTGCCGGACTGGGTGCCAATATTTTCAGTAATGCGAAAGAAGCATTTGTAAACAGTAAACGTTTGCGATACATAGAACCCACCGCTACGGCTGAATACAACAGCCTTTACCGGGATTGGGAAAAATTATTGCATGAGCAGATCAGTAAATAATCATTTTTTACATAAAATCGAAGACCATGAAAGTTGTAACAGGCGATAAAGCCTTTTTTAAAGAGATAGGACAGGTAACATATGAAGGCGTTGGAAGCGATAATCCATTGGCTTTC
>CANGOX010000088.1 GCA_947455605.1 Chitinophagaceae bacterium | reverse complement strand
TACAGCAGATGGATTTTTAAGACCTATGTAAAATGAATTTCCATAATTGTTGTCAATTGATTGTACTGCTTGTTTAGAATTTTGTAAACTCACATCTGGATAAAATCGCCAAGTCCCATCTTGTTTATTTAAAAAAGACTCTCTGAATTGAGGCAATAATACATAAACATCAACCACACTCGATCCCGGCGGAACTTGTATAGCAGATGCTACCGCCTTCCCTAAGCCACCTGCACTAAGAGTTGCGGCAACTTGTATTCCAAGATTAAGTAATTTTGTGCCATCTACGCCCGGGGAAGTTGTAAAACTATAATACCATCTTTTGGTATTCTTTGGCAAATCAATTTTTATTGTTTCTCGGGATTTTCCTCCTAAAGAAGCCTTTACACCTCCATTTAAGACATAGCTTCTTTGTTGAATAATTGTAGTATCTTTTAAGACTTGCGTGTTTGCAGTACATGCAATTAAAATGGCAAAAAGAGTAAAATATATGTAGCGCATTGATAGTTAATTAATTTTTCACTTTTCTGTCTTCATCTATTTTTTATCCATGTCTAATTATCCTCGTTTATAGACCAATCTTTTTCTAAGACTATAAAAAGATTCGATATCTCAAAAAAAATATCTGAATGATTGATAATTCTTCTACGCATAAATTTCTAATAACTACTTTTTAATGGGGATGAAATAGTTTGTCCCAGCCATCAAAATACACAATTCTACGACAAATACAAGGCAAACTAACAGCTGACAATTATAAAATCTTCTTTCCCCAAATTCCACAATATAGAATTACTCCCCAATCCCTTCCTTATCTTGCTTTAATCCAAAAAATTATCATAGCCAATCGGAGTTATGTTTTATCATTGTAGACCAGTATTTTTTGCGTTCCACATTATAAAACGATTGCACATGAAAAAAGGAATTCTCCTCTCAGGCTTTTTGTTTTTTGCCGCCATCCTTTCCGCACAAACCTACACACCCACACCCGAGAACCTGGCTGCCCGCAAGGATTTTCAGGATATGAAATTCGGGATGTTCATTCACTGGGGTGCTTCCAGTGTATTGGGCGCCGGTGAATGGATCATGAATAACCGGAACATCCGTGTGGATGAATACAAGAATTTAGTTCGTGTATTTAATCCGATCGACTTCGATGCCAAAAAATGGGTGGGTATTGCAAAAGCCGCCGGTATGCAATACATCACTTTCATTACACGCCATCATGATGGGTTCAGTAATTTTGATACGAAGCAGTCAGACTGGAAGATTACCAACACACAATACGGAAAAGATGCTTTGAAGCAACTGGCTGATGAATGCCATAAACAAGGCATCAAATTATTCTGTTATTATTCTTTGCTGGATTGGTATCGTTCCGATTATCAATATGAGACCGGTAAAACAGGCAAGGGCACAGGCCGCACAGAAAAAAGCAACTGGAACAGCTATATCAATTTCATGAAAGCCCAGTTAACCGAACTGCTCACCAATTACGGTGAGATCTCGGGCATTTGGTTTGATGGACATTGGGATCAACTGGATAACGACCATGATAAATCACTTCAATCAAAAGTAGACTGGCGTTATAATGAGATCTATCCACTCATTCACAAACTGCAGCCCAAATGTCTGATCAGCAATAACCACCATTTAACACCTATACCCGGAGAAGATTTCCAGGCTTTTGAAAAAGACCTGCCCGGTAATAATACCACTGGCTTTGGTGGTGCCAGTGTTTCTCAGTTACCCTTAGAAACCTGCGAAACCATGAATGATGCCTGGGGTTATAATATGACCGACCGCAAATTCAAATCCTATCCCAGATTGATCCAATACATGGTAAATGCCGCGGGCCGCAATGCCAACTTCTTACTCAACGTAGGCCCGCAGCCAAATGGAGTGATACAGACTGAGTTTGCAGATACCCTTGCCAAAGTGGGCAGCTGGATGAATCAATATGGCAACAGCATCTATGGCACAAGGGGCAACCTCGTTCCCGAGCAGGAGTGGGGCGTGGTTACAGGTAAGGACAAAAACCTGTTTGTGCATATTCTGCATAAGAACAAAGTAGGGAGCTATGTATTTTTGCCCGGTGTAAAAGAGAAAATTGTTTCGGCTTCTATGATGAAGGATAAAATGAACCTTACCTTTAAGCAACAAGCTGAAGGTGTTTTCATCTACCTCGATGGCAAACAGCTCGACGAAATTGATACGATCATACAATTGAACACAAATTAAACCTCTGCACTAACTCTGCTGTTCCCTGTATTTGCGGTGAATAAATTTTTTCACCGCAGAGTAGCAGAGAGGCAGAGTTGCCGCAGAGCGATAAATACATAATTATGAAATTGATAAGATTTGGCCAACCCGGCCAGGAGAAACCCGGCGTGCATATTGATGGTGTGAACTATGATGTATCTGGATTTATTAAGGATTATGATGAGTTCTTCTTTGCCCACGGAGGCGTACCTCACCTTGCCTGGATGATCTCGCAGCATGAAGGCATGATGCCTAAATTGAAAGAAGGAGAGCGGCTGGGTTGTCCGGTTGCTAACCCATCAAAGATCCTTTGCATCGGACTTAATTATGCAAAGCATGCCAAGGAAACCGGCGCCGCTATTCCAACAGAGCCCATTCTGTTCATGAAATCAACAACGGCCATTACTGGCCCGAATGATCCTATCATGATTCCCAGAGATTCTGTAAAAACAGATTGGGAAGTAGAGCTGGCATTTGTGATCGGTAAGAAAGCCAGTTATGTAACCGAAGAAGAAGCGATGGATTATGTGGTGGGCTATTGCCTGCACAATGATGTGAGTGAAAGAGAATTTCAACTGGAGCGTGGCGGTACCTGGGATAAGGGTAAGGGCTGCGATACATTTGCACCCCTCGGCCCATGGCTGGTTACCAAAGATGAAATTAAAGACCCGCATACGCTCCGCTTATGGTTAAGTGTAAACGGAAAGATGATGCAGGATGGCAATACCGATGACCTGATCTTCAATATTCCGCAACTGGTTTCTTATCTCAGCAAATTCATGACCTTATTACCCGGTGATATTATTTCTACAGGAACGCCCGCAGGTGTAGGATTAGGGTTTAATCCACCGATATATCTGAAGCCCGGTGATGTTTGTGAATTAGGCATCGATGGCCTCGGAACATCAAAGCAAAACGTAATTGCCTATCAACCCACTAAATGACAAATGACAACAAAGATAGCTCCCCGTTAGGGGCTGGGGGTGTTGACTCACATCAACATTTTTGGCACTATGATCCCATATCACATGAATGGATCGATGAAACCATGTTTGTGATCCGAAAGGATTTTTTACCGATCGATCTGAAACCTGTACTCGAACAGCATCAGGTAGATAGTTGTGTAGCGGTTCAGGCAGATCAAACAGAAAACGAAACTGATTTTTTGATCGCACTGGCTGCAGAGAATCCCTATATCAAAGGAGTAGTAGGTTGGGTGGATCTTCGTGCAGCCAATATCCGCGAGCGTTTATTGCATTATCAACAATACCCGGTTGTAAAAGGTTTCCGCCATATTTTACAGGGAGAAGAACCGGCTTTTATGTTGCAGCCGGATTTTTTGAGAGGCATTGCTGCCTTAAAAGAATTTAACTATACCTATGATATCCTCATCTTCCCCAAACACCTGACCGCTGCGATAGAACTGGTGAAGTTATTTCCTGATCAACCCTTTGTGATCGATCATATGGCCAAGCCGTTGATCAAAGAAGGTTTGATCGATGATTGGAAAAAAGGCATGCAGGCATTGGCACAATTTCCCAATGTATACTGTAAGGTGAGCGGTATGGTTACCGAAGCCGATTGGCAAAACTGGCAACCGGATCATTTTATTCCTTACCTGGATTTGGTAACCGAAGCCTTTGGCACCGGTAGATTATTATACGGATCCGACTGGCCCGTTTGTTTGGTGGCAGCCCATTACACCGATATGATCGGGTTGGTAAGAAATTATTTTCTATCTTTTAGCAAAGATGAACAGGAAGCCATATTTGGCGGTAATGCTGTAAAATTTTATCATTTATAATTTAGCAAAACATGGATCTGCAATTACAAAATAAAGTGATCATTGTAACCGGTGGTGCCAAAGGAATCGGCGAAGGCATTGTGCGTTTACTGGCCGGAGAAGGTGCCATTCCGGTGATCGTTGGAAGAAGTGAAGAAGACAATCTGAAAGTAGTACATGCTGTTGAAACAAACGGCGGCAAAGCCTGGCAGGTTGTTGCAGAACTCACCGATCCGCAGGCTTCGGAGAATGCGGTGAAAGCTATTATTGCAAAATTTGGAAGAATAGAAGGCCTGGTAAACAATGCCGGTGTTAATGATGGGGTAGGATTGGAAAGTGGCGATTACAAACGCTTTATGGAAAGCCTGCATAAGAATGTGGTGCATTATTATTTAATGGCACATTTTGCTTTGCCTCAATTGATCAAATCAAAAGGAGCGATCGTTAATATTACATCTAAAACGGCCGAAACCGGTCAGGGTAATACTTCTGCCTACGCTGCAGCCAATGGCGGAAGAAATGCATTAACGAGAGAATGGGCCGTTGAATTATTAAAATACGGGATCCGGGTAAATGCGGTGGTAGTGGCCGAGTGCTGGACACCGCTCTATGAAAATTGGATCAAAACTTTACCCAATCCAGAAGCCAAACTGGCGCAGATCAATTCCTTGATACCCTTGGGTAACCGTATGACCACCAGTGAAGAGATCGCCAATGCCGTTGTATTCCTGCTCTCAGAAAGATCCAGTCATACCACCGGCCAGATCATGCATGTAGACGGGGGGTATGTGCATTTAGACAGAGCTTTGGCAAACGCTTAATATATTCTTTCATTTTAAAATGATTAGCGGATTGGCGGATTGCGGATTAGCTAATTAAGGATTGGTGCTCAATCGTATAGTTTCTGTAATCCGCTAATCCGCTAATTCAAAACTGTTTAAACAAGCTATCAGATAAATATCCTTCCATGAAAAATAAATTCTTCCTCATTGCTTTCTTATTGCCGTTCATCTCTTTCTCCCAGAAGCGGGAATGGATACAACCCACCGAACTCTGGCCAGATCAGAATGGTGATCATATTCAAGCCCATGGCGGTGGCATTACGCAAATTGGCAAGACTTACTATTGGTACGGAGAAGAAAGAAGACAGGGCCTCGATTCCAATAAACGCTTTGTAAGCTGCTATGCCTCCACCGATCTTACCAACTGGACTTTCAAAGGCGATGTACTTCAATTAGATGACCCCGAAAACCTTGGCCGTCGCTGGGTTTGCGAGCGACCTAAAGTTTTTTATAATGCAAAGTCAAAGAAATATGTGATGTATCTCCATCTGGATAATGCCAGTTATAAACTCGCAAGGGTAGCTGTTTGTGTTTCGGATAAACCGGATGGAAACTATACGTATGTAAAAAGTTTCCGTCCGCTTGGGCAGGAGAGCAGGGATATCGGACAGTTCATTGATGATGACGGAACAGCGTATTTGATTTTTGAAGACAGGCCAAATGGTTTTCATATTGCAAAACTGTCTGAAGATTATATGGATGTAGAAAAAGAAATGTGTCTGGTGAAAATGAAATTGGAGGGTGGGGCAGTAGTGCATTTTAATGGATTATATTATGCGATCGGGTCTGCTTTAACAGGATGGAACCCGAACCCGAATAAATATGCAACGGCTACTTCATTGGAAGGGCCATGGTCTGAATTCAAAGACATTGCACCACCCGAGAAAAAGACCTATGGTTCGCAATCTACTTTGATGTTGAAAGTGGTGGGGAAGAAAAAAACATCTGTGATCTTTATGGCCGATATCTGGAAACCACGCACCCAGTGGGATTCCCGTTATCTCTGGATGCCCTTGGAGATCGGTGATGGAAAATTGTGGTTGCCTGAACCCAAACCCTGGCAGATCAACCTCAAAACCGGAGAAGTAAAGTTTCAGGATCTTTCAAAATAATCTCTGCACAAACTACGCTTCTCCCTGTCTCTGCGGTGAATGGAACTTCTTTTCACCGCAGAGACAGGGAGAACAGAGAGTTCTCGCAGAGAGCAAATATTTTAACTTATTATATCCATCAAATTTTCGTTATGCTTAGAAAAATTTTGCTGGTAGTTACTCTTATAACTGTAAACTACTCCTTGCATTCGCAAACCATCGACCGCAATCTGCTATCGAAATTTTCCTTGAATGAGATCAGCACTGCATTGATAGCCAAAGACCAGTGGAAACCCTTCCCCACCACACCCGCAGAATGGAAAGGATCTGTACCCGATACTATTCTCAGGCAATTGCTGAAGTTTGGCGAACTGGCTTTGAAGAAGCCTTTTCAATCCGTAAGCGCTTCTGTTGCTTTGGAATACCTGCGAACAGGCGATAGGGAAGAATACCAGAAACAATCCTTCAGCAAAAGAAACCAATTAATGGATCTGGTATTTGCAGAATCTATAGAAGGCAAAGGCCGTTTTGCCGAAGCGATCATGAATGGTGTATGGAGTATCTGTGAAGAAAGTTTCTGGGGAGCAGCGGCACATTTGGGTACACAGAAAGCAGGCAACGGGTTACCTGATGTAGAAGATATTACCGTTGATCTGTTCTCTGCAGAAACCGGAACCGTATTGGCCATGGCTGATTATTTTACCGGTACTGCCTTAGAGAAATTATCTAAACTCATCCGTCCGAGAATTTATTATGAGGTAAACCGGCGCATCTTCATTCCCTTAGAAAACAATAGCGACCGCTACGGTTATCTTGGTGGAGGAAAAAGAAATGTGAACGTGAACAACTGGAACCCATGGGTAATCAGTAACTGGATGGCCTGTAATTTATTATTGGAGAAAGATGTAGCAAGAAGAAACAAAACCGTTCAGCACCAGTTATCATTGGTAGATCTGTATATCAACGGCCTTGGCGAAGATGGGGCAACCGATGAAGGCCCGGGTTATTGGTTTGCAGCCGGTGCCTGTATGTTTGATGTATTGACCTTATTGGATAAAGCTTCACAAGGAAAACTCAACATTTACAAAGAACCGATCATTCAAAAAATGGGAGCTTATATTTATCAATCGCATATCCAGGGTCCATATTTTATTAATGTGGCAGATGCCGCACCCCGTATAACACCAGATGGGGTGATGCTCTATCGTTTTGGTAAAGCCGTGCACGATAGTCTGATGCAGCAGTTTGGCAGCTGGGCATATCATACCTATAGTGTTTCTAAACCTTCGCATGAATCCTTTTATCGTACAAGGGCTTTGTTCAATATGCTGGCTATACAGGAATGCAATGCTTATCCTCCCAAAGAAGTGATGGTAAGAGATGTATGGTTACCCGATATACAATTGATGGCGGCAAGATTGAATAATGGGTTGTACTTAGCCTCTCATGCCGGACATAACGGCGAAAGTCATAACCATAATGATGTGGGAGATATACTCGTTTACGACGAAGGCTATCCTGTGATCATTGATGTGGGTGCCGGTACCTATACTTCCAAAACATTCAGCAGTGCCCGGTATAGTTTATGGTTTAACACCTCTCCATATCATAACCTGCCAACCATTAATGGGAAAGAACAGAAAGCCGGTAAGAACTATACGGCAACAGATGTAAAGTATTCTTCCAATGATAATGCTGCGCAGTTTTCTATGAATATTTCCAAAGCCTGGGGTGATGATGTTCAGATCAGTAAATGGGTTCGCACAGTGAATGCAGAACGTAAGAAAGGGATAACGGTTACAGACGACTATGAAATGAAACAAAAGCCGGAAGCACTTACACAGTCCTTCATGACCACCTGTAACGTGAACATTGACCTGCCCGGCAGGATCGTATTTGAAGAACCCAATGGCAGAAAAGTTATGCTGGATTACGATGTAAAGAAATGGGCAGCCAGCAAAAACAAAGTTCCACTCACTCAACCGGAAGATGCCAAGTTTGCAGGTACCTGGGAGGGAAGGGATATTTACAGAGTGGTACTCACCAATAGTTCACTCGAGCAAAAAGGAAAATTCAGCTACCTTATTTCAAAATAAAACCTCGCCAAACCTTGCGACTTAGCGACTTTGCATTTAAATTAGCTTAACCGCAAAGATGCGGGAACGCAAAGATTCGCTAAGAGAAAAATAGGTATATGAAAAAAATAGTTGTCGTATTGCTGATCGCTGTTTCATTTTCGGCATTGTCTCAGCCGTCAAGGTATACCGTGAGTAATGCGCATTCGCATAATGATTATGAACAGAAAGATCCCTTCTGGTCTGCTTATAATACAGGCTTTGGTTCTATTGAAGCTGATATATTTCTTATAGGCGGAACCTTACTGGTGGCGCATGATACCAGGGAACTGATGGCCAATAAACGCACACTTGCGCAATTGTATCTTGAACCGCTGGTGCAATGTCTGATGAAGAATAACGGCTACCCTTATGCAGATTCCACAAGAGACCTGCAACTGCTGATCGATATCAAATCGGATTCCATTCATACTTTGGAAACCCTGATCCAGAACCTGCGTACCTATGATGTGATCATGAACAGTAAACGCCTGCATTGGGTGATCACCGGCAATCGCCCGGATCCATCTTTGTTTACTACCTATCCTTCCTTTATCACATTCGATGGTGTACTCTCTAAACAATACACACAGGAAGAACTTTCGAAGATCGCCATGCTGAGTGATGAGTGGAAAAAATATACCAGCTGGTATGGCCCCGGTGAATTACCTAAGACCGATCTGAAAAAGATACAGGCAGCTGTAAAGAAATCTGAGAAACTGCAGAAACCCGTTCGATTCTGGGGAGCGCCCGATACAAAAGCTTTCTGGGCCATGTTAATGAAATGGAAAGCCGGTTTTATCAATACGGATCATATTCCTGATCTGGGTAATTTTCTGTCGCAGCAAACGAAGTAATCCGCTGTTGTTGGTCAGGCGACAAAAAATGGCTTGCTAATCCGGCAACACTTTTACCATAATATTCTTAAAATGCACAATACTCTTCGGGTCATGTCCCTGTAAAGCAAAAGTGCCGGAAGAGATCAGGCGCTGTTCATTGCCCTTGCCGCGTTTCACATCATCGGGTTCAATATAATCAACGGTTGTTTTATCATTCACCTTTATGATCACATGTTTGCCTTCCACCTTAATGTATTCTGTATACCATTCGTAATCCTGTACATATACTTCCCTTACATCATTGATACCATATAAACTGCCGGTTCTGCGCCAGTCTGTGTGTGAATTGTTTACCTGTACCTCATAACCTTTTACCGGCCAGCTCTTTTCCTGATAAACTGTATGAAAATAGATACCTGAATTGGCGCCTGGATAAGTCATCACATCTGCTTTGAATTCAAAATTCTTAAAATCATGATCCTTTTCTTTCCCATCATAAAACAGATGCGCCGTATTACCATGTACCATGATCATCCCACTGTCTACCGAAAACGTTTCCGCGTTAGCACCCACTTTCCAATTGGCCAGCGATTTGCCATCGAATAGAGATACCCATTTGCCGGTTTGAGATTTCTTTACACCGGCACAGGACAGTAGTGTGAGGATGGTTAAAACCGGAAGGAGTTTTCTTTTCATATAGCGTATTTAAGCAAACATGAATTTACCAATTAATATCGAGTAATCAAACCGCGCTAACCTAAACTGCGCCTTTGCGCCTCTGCGTGAAAAAAATCTCACGCAGAGGCGCAAAGGCGCAGTTAAAAGCCCATAAGGTTTGTTCATTCCTCAGTATTGGTTATTATTGTAATACAATCCTCCAACTGATGGGTGAAATTAATATCGTAGTAGTAGATTCCGGATCTGTTTACATTGAAAAACTCAATCACCGACTGCACCATGAATTAGCCTGTAGACATCATTATCATGAAGTGTTTCAGATGGGTAACGGCTACCAGCGTTCACTGCATTTATTCAGGGATATAGAGAGTCCTTCTATGTTACCCGTTCTGCTTCGTAGTTATGAAAGTCTGGAAGGCACCAAAATGTTCTCCGGGAGAGTACTTTCTATGCGAAAATATTTTATTCACGGTGATAATGGCCCGGAGGGCAGGTTAAAGATAGAAGCTGATAATAAACAGTTATATGATATACCGCTGGATGCCCTTGCCCAATTGGGTATGTGATGACTGCTTATTTAAAGTAAGATTCGGGAATGATCTTCCACATATCATGCGATAAATGGCCGGTCAACAATTCATACACCAGGTAAATAGGCCAGAAAATATAATGGATAATGAGCAGGATAATGGAATGGTTATAATGCCAGCTGATCATTAAGGTGTAGATGCCTAACAGAAAATACACCAGTCCTCCGGATCCTTTCTTGTCCATAAAAATGAATTGTACTGTAAGTTAAGTCTTATTATCTCAATACCTGAACAGGAACTTAGCCGGTAAAACTTCCACCAGCAACTCTTTTGCATAGCGCAACTCCCCGTCTATCTGTATGGCCATTTCCTTTTCGCATTGAATGATGAATTTTTCCTGCAGGCGGTGTATCACAAAAGGTAGCTGCATGTGATTACCCTTTTTGATCACGGGCAGGTATTTGAGGCGTTTAAATAAAGGGAGTTTTTTACAGAGTACCATATCCAGCTTACCATCAGTAATACTTGCATCCGGTGCAATAAAGAATCCTCCACCGGCACGGGAGGAATTGACCACCATAGCGAGAAGAAATTCATCGTTCCATGTTTCATCAATGGTTTTGATATGAAAGCTATATTCTCTGAATGAAAAGATCTTCAATACCACGGCTAGCAGATAGCCAAGATGTCCGCCAAGGAAGCGGATCGCTTTCATGGAGTTGATGATCTCCCCGTCAAAGCCCACACCCAAACAATTGATAAAGAGGGTATCGTTGAATTTTGCTGCATCGATCCATTTGGGTGTAGCGTTCAAGACCTGTTGCAGTTGTTCTGCATCCGTGCGATCTCCATATAATTTCCAGGCAAAATCATTACCGGTACCGCCTTTGAACAGTGCAATAGGCTTATTGCAGTTGGGATAATGATTGATAAAATAATTGATGGTACCATCACCGCCAATCAGCCAGATATCTGAATACGGTTCAAAATTTTCTGGCCAGGGGTCTTTAAATATAACTGCGTCAATAGACCGTTTAACGAGTTCATTACTCAGCCAGACAGCCAGTTTTCCTGTACTGCCTTTACCTGCATTCGGGTTTTCCAATATGGCAACGGATCTGATGGGCATCATTAGAATAAGAAAGCTAAAACAAAAGGATATAAAAACAAAATCAAGTAACTTGGATTCAAACTGCGCCATTGCGAGCGTTCTTTTTGCACGCAGAGGCGCAGTTAAAGCATATAATATGAAAGGTTCTATAAAATACATACTAGCCAGTGTTTTACTATTTGGGATGATTGATCTTGCACAAGCCCAAACCAAACCCGCATTCTGGGATGATATTCAAACCATCAAACAATACGATAAACTCTTTCGACCCTTATCATCACCCATATTGTTCACGGGTAGTTCTTCTATCCGTATCTGGGATAATATGGCGGAGATGTTTAAAGATTTCCGTGTACTGAACCGTGGGATAGGTGGTTCGGTGTTAAAAGATCTTGACCTTTATGTAGAAGATATCATCGTTCCATACAAACCCAAACAGCTTATCCTGTATATCGGCGAAAATGATATACCGGTGGCACCCAATGGAGATACTGTGTTTGCCGGGTTTCAGCGTTTGTATCAACATATCCGTACTATCTTACCGGAGGTTCCAATTGCTTATATATCCATCAAACCCAGTCCTTCAAGAGAAAAATTCATGCCCATTGCGGTAAGGGCCAATCAATTGATACAGGAATTTTTAAAGAAGGAAGCGAATACCTCATTTATTGATATTTACCCATTGATGCTGGATAAAGAAGGTCATCCAAGACCTGAATTATTCAGAGAAGATATGTTGCATATGAAACCGGCGGGGTATGAGATATGGTATCAAAAGATCAAGCCGTACCTATTAAAATAACGCTGCTTCTCCCTGCCTCTGCAGTGATTTTTTTCACCGCTGAGGCAGAGAGATACGCGGAGTTTACGCAGAGAAGAATACAAGAATATGTACAAACTACTATTGGCAGGGCTACTACTCATTTGTTCTTATACCCATGCCCAGAAAGCACCGGCAGGTTATAAATTGGTATGGGCCGATGAATTCAATGTGGAGGGTGCACCCAACCCCGAAAACTGGACCTATGAGAAAGGGTTTGTACGAAACCATGAGCTGCAATACTATCAACCCGAAAATGCAAAATGCGAGAAAGGGCTGCTGATCATTGAAGCCAGGAAAGTAGATAAGCCCAATCCCGCTTATAGCGCAGACAGTAAAGACTGGCGTAAGAATCGTGCAACCATTAATTATACTTCATCCTGTCTTTTATCCCGAGGGTTACAATCCTGGGAATATGGACGTTTTGAATTACGTGCAAAGATCGATATCAGTGCCGGTCTATGGCCAGCATGGTGGACATTGGGTGTTGACAAAGGCTGGCCCGGTAACGGAGAGATTGATATCATGGAATATTACCGGGGCAAATTACTGGCCAATGTTGCATGCTTAGGAGAGAATAAAAAAGCTGAATGGTTCAGCAATACATTTCCGGCCGATTCACTAGGTGGGAAAAAATGGGCCGATCAGTTTCATATATGGAGAATGGATTGGGATGAAAATGCGATCGCGCTGTATTTAGATGATGTATTATTGAATAAAGTGCCACTCGATAAACTGATCAATAAAGATGGAAGTGGATTCAATCCGTTTAAACAACCACACTATATGCTGTTAAATCTTGCATTAGGTGGAGATAACGGGGGAGACCCCGAAAAGACCGTATTCCCCAGTCGTTTTGAAATAGATTGGGTGCGCGTCTACCAGAAATTATAAGCAATTAGTACTCCCAAAAACTGCGCCTTCGCGCCTCTGCGTGCTCATTTTTGCTTCAGGGAGATCCCGCACAAAAACAGCAGTTCCTTTGGTTTTATTTTTAAAACCCTATTTTCGCCGCCATTATGCGTAGAATTTTAAATTACAGAAAGGTATTGGGTGTGCACGAAGCTGCCGAGCTCAAAGAACTCAAATCAGTTTACAGGAACCTGATGAAGGACTGGCATCCCGATAAATTTCAGGATGATCATGACCGTAAACTGGAAGCTGAAGAGAAAAGCAAGAAGATCATCGAAGCCTATCATTTTCTGGTAAGCATTGCCCCCGAAACCCGTGAGCAAACCCTTGCCGAGTATACAGAAACCACTACCAATACAGGTATTGTTGATTTTGAATATAAATCAGAGATCCTGTCGATCAGTTTTTCAGATGGCAATATGTATGAGTATTATGGTGTACCCAAAGCCATTTATGTAAAATTGATCAATGCAGAAACACCTGCCCGTTTTGCCAGAAGACATATCTATAATAGTTATATCTATAGAAGCAGCACCAAACAGGTGGCAGCTGTATAAATAATTCCGCAAACTCTTTATAAAAGCCCCTCTCTGAGGGGCTTTTATATTTGGTGAATCTGCTTCAAAAATGCAATAATTGAAAACATAGCTACGTTTTATCTTTATAAGTAGCTGTTTAGCAAATCATTATTAAAAATGGCTTAAATAATCCAATCCCCACTTGTTTCGTTTCAAATTGTAGTATTTTCACTACATATTAGTTGAATTGATATTGTATTATTAAGATGAAATGTTCCGCCCCCCGGTTCCTTTTCACTTGTTTGGTGGTTGTTTGTTCGCTCCCGGCTTGTAACAAAGGATATATACCCGTTCCCAATCCAGTAGATCAGCATATTATTTATTTAACTGGCAATGCCGGTGCTTATTCGCAATGGAAGCTGAACAATCTGTTAATTGGGAATACCTCACAGACAATGACCCCTCCTTATACGGACTATGCCATTACCTATAAGTTAAACGGGAGTTTTCAGGACAGTGATGGCATGAAGGGCACCTGGACCATGGTAAACAAGGATTCTCTTTTCCAAAAAGTAACCAATGCAGCTACCGGCGTGTATGCTGTGCAGGGATACCATATTGTGAATCTTACGGCAACAGAAATGGTTTTAAGTTATATGGCTAATAATAAGCAGGTCAATGCTTCATACATAGCAGAAAGATAACGCCCTGTTTAGAAAAGCATCCTAAAATCTCCCCGATCGGGTAAACAGATACTAGACCTACCAATAAAAGTGGAAGATTAACGATAATAAACGGGTAATAAAAGAACTATCCGTTAGTTTTGCGACCTAAGCTAACAGCACATGATCAATGCAGAATGGAAGGAATTGGAGAAGAATAAAGAAGTGATTGCTTCTTTATCATCCATAGTTGATAAAGCAGTAGATGAGGACCTTGTAAATCCTGATGAATGCTGGCAACCCACCGATTTTTTACCAGACCTTACGCAGGAAGATGCTTATGAACAGGTAAGAAACCTCCGCGAAAGATGTGAAGGGATACCTGATTCTGTGATCACCTCATTGGTGGGGAATATGATCACTGAGGAAGCCTTACCCAGTTACCAGACCTATTTTAACCTGATGGTGAATGAAGATCGTGAGCTCACCAGTACCAATGGTTGGGTTCGCTGGTCAAGGGCATGGACATCAGAAGAGAACCGTCATGGCGATCTGCTCAATAAATATCTTTATCTGAGTGGCCGTTGCGATATGAAAGCAGTGGAACAAACCATTCACCGTTTGATCTATAACGGATTTAATCCGCAAACCAACCAGGATCCATACCAGGCCATCGTCTATACATCTTTCCAGGAAAGAGCTACCAAGATCTCTCACGTAAATACAGGCAAGCTGGCAGATAAAGCCGGTGATGACAGGCTCTCACGTATCTGCAAGACCATTGCAGGCGATGAAGCACGTCATGAGAAAGCCTATAAATCTTTCATGAGCAAGATCATGGAAGTGGATCCCTCAGGTGGTTTAGTGGCATTTGAAAAAATGATGCGTAAACAGATCGTAATGCCTGCCGTGTTAATGGATAAGGGCGCCAAGCATAACCTGTTTGCAGATTTTTCCGCTATCACACAAAAGATCGGTGTATACACAACCTGGGATTATGCCAGCATTATTGAACACCTGGTAAGCCTCTGGAAAATAGAGAACCTCACCGGTTTAAAAGATGGTGCAAGCAAAGCGCAGGACTATTTATGTACACTGGCTACGCGTTATAAAAAGATCGCAGAAAGAATGAAAGTGCCGGAAGATATCACCCTGCATTGGCTCGGTGCCAAACGGTTTTCATTTTAAAATAGATAGAATACAGAAAGAGCCTCCTTTATCAGGAGGTTTTTTTATGCCTGTTGGTGAGGATACATAAAAATACTGAAATCGTTTTCCCTGTAATTTTCTATCAATCTTACATGGGGTGTTAGCGTTCTGCAAAAATCAAGGATCAATACAGGGTTGTAAGCAACGATCAAAGGATGGGGCTCATGCAGCATACTGAGCAGGTTAAACCCAAATCCCTTTTTGCTATCCTTAAAAAGTTTTTCAATGGTTTTGTAGATGAATTCAGGATCGCTGCTCCTGTAATTTAAGGAACCACAGGCTAGAATATAATCCACTTCAGGAAGGGTAGCAGAAGTAAAATCTCCCTGCAGAAAAATTGTTTCAGGAATATGCGCATATTGCTCAACGGCCCTGTCAAGCAATTCAGGTATCTGTTCTATGCCTATATAGGTCATGGAAGGATATTTTGTATACAAATAAGCACGGAGGTCTCCGTGTCCACAACCCGCATCCAGCAAGATCTGGTGATCAAGATCTGCAATGGCTGAAAGCACTTCAAACCTTTGTAATTGCGCATCGGCACTTGTCCAGCCAAGGGCTTCAGTACTGCCTTTGCCAAATGCCTTTACCTGTTCTTTATGGAAACGAAAAATAGCGGCTGTATCGGTCAGGGTCATAAACTGGCTTGTGTGTTCTGAGGGAATAATTATATATTTAAGATACAAAATTATCGCAATGGCAGACAATGGATCAGCACAATCAGCCGCAACCTGGCCGCTTGTTAAATTTCAGTTCTCAGTAAAGATCGGAGAGGGTGAATTGTTCTTTCAGGAAGTTACCGGACTCACTTCAGAGACCCAGGTAATAGAATACAGAGCCGGAAACAGTGCTGCTTTTACTACCGTAAAAATGCCCGGTATCAAAAAGTTCGGCAATGTTACCTTGAAGAAGGGATTGTTCAAAGACAATAAGAAAATGCCGGAAATGTACAATCTCATAAAAATGAATACGATCAAGCGTTCTACGGTTATCATCAGCTTACTGGATGAATCCAATACAGTTGCCATGACATGGAAACTTATCAATGCATTTCCGGTAAAGATGACAATGTCCGATATGAAATCTGATGCAAATGAAGCTGCCATTGAAACGATGGAGCTTGCACATGAAGGCCTCACTATTCAAGATTAAACATCATTCAATTATTATGAATATTGCAAAAAAAATACTGATCATCACCGGTGACGCAGGAGAGAGTTTTGAAATATTATATGCCTGTCACCGTTTACTCGAAGCCGGCTACGAACCAGTGATAGCAGCACCTTCCGTAAAACGGATGAATCTTGTGATCCATGATTTTGAACCCGGGTGGGATACTTATGTAGAACGAAAAGGCTACCTGGTTGAATCGCATATTTCTTTTGATGATGTAGACCCTGCTGCATATCATGCTTTGCTGATCCCCGGAGGCCGCGCCCCGGAATTCTTGCGTAATGATGTGCGTGTGATCAAAATTGTAAAGACCTTTTTTGATAGCGGTAAATATATCTTCGCTATTTGTCATGGAGCACAGATCCTGGTTACGGCCGGACT
>CANGOX010000087.1 GCA_947455605.1 Chitinophagaceae bacterium | reverse complement strand
GAGGGCAGGTTTTACAACGGATGCCATAACAGCGGGTTGTGTTACACGTTTATCAGGATGGTTGATAAGTAAAGTAGAGATCGTTAATGCGGTAATAATAAAAAGTGAAATGAATGTGAGAGCGGGCCAGGCAGTATAACCATGAACTTCCGTACGGATATTCTTCCAGATATGGTCGGAAGGGTACATCCGGTGCTGTTTTACCTCGTCCTGTAAAAACTGCTCGAAGTCGTCTTGGTAGAAATTATTATCCATATACAAACACAATCAAAACACTACTTATTTTTTAATGCGGCCAGCCAGTTGAATTCTTCTCTTGGCTTTTCGATGATCTTTTTTCTGATCAGTATGGCTTCCAGCATGGCTTTAGACCGGGTGTACTGGCTTCGGCTTGTACTCTCTTCAATATCCAGCATGTCACCGATCTCTTTATGGCTGTAACCTTCCAATGCATACAGGTTCAAAACCGTTCGGTACCCTAAGGGTAATAACCTAATACATTCAATGATCTGCCTGGCCTGCATGATAGAAGGAACTGTTTCCTCTTTCACCTGTATATAATTGGCGTAGGCGAGATCCACACTTTCGCTGAACTTCTTATGCTTCTTTAAAAAATTGATACAGGTGTGTACAATGATCCTGCGTATCCATCCTTCAAAAGCACCTTTGTTCTGAAACGTATGTATCTGGGTAAATACTTTAATGAACCCTTCCTGCAACATATCTTCCGCATCTTCACGGCTTTGCCCGAAGCGGTAGCAAACGCTTAGCATTTTTGGACTATATCGGTTATATAGTTCACGCTGTGCTGCTGCGTCGTTATGTAAACAGCCTGTAATGATGGCTTGTTCCGTCATGAAGGGGAATGTTTACCCTAAATATATGACATTTTAAGTGTTCGAATGCTGCATTATCGGATTAAAAAACAGTTACAAAGGGGCTGAAAATGGGATTTTTAAGATAATTTGTTCTAAATCAAACCTTTTCAGGCAACAATCGTCAAAGACACCGTGTCATACAAAAACCTTGCAATGAATTTACTATGGATAGCCCTGCCCGTTTAGAATCCAATACTTCCACTGCTTTTGGGGAAGTGGCGGCCGGATCTCCGGCACCACCTACTAATGGCGGCCTTGCTGCCTATAGTGGTGCATGGACAGAAAATGAAGTGATCCATCTCCTTAAGAGGACCATGTTTGGTGCCAGAAAGGCGGATATCAATTATTTTAAATCAAAGACCTTCCAGCAATCTGTGGATGAGATCTTAAGTCCGGTTGCCCCACTTCCCGATCCTCCTGTAAAAGAATACACGCCTGCAAGTAATGCTTTGGTACCCGACAATACGATTGCTTTGGGTGCCAGTTGGGTATTGGACCCCAATACAGACGGTACCATCAACTACCAAAGAAGACAATCATTTAAAAAATGGTGGATGGGGGTGATGATCAACCAGGACAGGAGTATCCGTGAAAAGATGACGCTTTTCTGGCACAATCATTTTTCCACTGAAACAGAAACGATCGGGAATGCGCAACTGGTTTATAAGCACCACCTGTTATTGCGTACCTATGCCCTTGGAAATTTTAAGGCATTAACCAAAGCCGTAACCATTGATTCCGGTATGTTGATTTACCTGAATGGTGAACGGAATACGAATAAAGCACCCGATGAGAATTACGGACGGGAGTTACAGGAATTATTCTGTTGCGGGAAAGGTCCTGATTCGAAATATACCGAAGACGATGTGAAAGCGGCGGCCCAGGTATTAACGGGCTGGAAGAATGATATACCCAATCTGATCTCTGTTTTTGATCCCAGCAGACACCTGACCACCAATAAACAGTTTTCAGCTTTTTATAGTAATACGGTGATACAGGGTCAGTCCGGTCCAGCAGCCGGTGATACCGAAATTGACGCAATGCTGGATATGATCTTTGCCACACAGGAAGTGGCAAAATATGTATGCAGGCGTATTTACCGGTGGTTTGTGTATTATGATATTGATGATACCGTTGAGGCTAATATCATTACCCCGCTGGCCGATATTTTTCGTGCGAATAATTATGAGATCAAAGCAGTGTTGAACGTTTTATTAAAGAGTGAACACTTTTTTGATATCCTGGCAAAGGGTTGTCAGATCAAAAGTCCGGTAGATCTGGTAGTGGGGTTATGTAGAGAATTTGAAGTTCCTTTTCAGCCGGCTACCGATTTTGTTACCAATTATGGGTTTTATAATTATCTCGTAAGTAATGCTGCAAATATGCTGCAGAGTATCGGCGATCCGCCGGATGTAAGTGGCTGGAAAGCGTATTACCAGGCACCGCAGTATTACGAGATCTGGATCACCAGTGATACCCTGCCAAAAAGAAACCAGTTCACCGATTCGATCATCAACAGCGGGTATACATTTAACGGTAAGAAATTACAGATAGATGCGGCTGCATTTGCACAGACCTTGTCCAATCCGGGTGACCCGAATCAACTGATCATTGATATATTGAAGATCATGTACCGCATAGATATTTCTGCTGCATCGAGAAATCAGTTGAAGACAGATATTCTGTTGGGTGGCCAGGCGAGTGATTATTACTGGACAGATGCCTGGAATGCCTACCTGAATTTCCCTGCCAATACCGCCAATACAACAACCGTAAAGAATCGTTTGCGTGACCTGATCAGATATTTTATGGACCTGGCTGAATACCAACTAGCTTAAAACACAACGTATGAAGAGAAGAGATTTTTTACGCAATACGTTACCTGCCGGAGTGATGTTGCCTTCATTGGTGAGCGGTTTTTCGTTCAGGGCATTCAGTGCGGATTCTAATATCATGCGCTCACTGCTGATGCCGGTAACGGAAACGGACCATGTATTTGTGATCATACAATTAAATGGAGGGAATGATGGGTTAAATATGGTGGTGCCTATCGAAAACTTCAGCAATTATGTAAATGCCAGACAGAATATATATATCCCCGAAACAAGTGTATTGCCTTTGAATGGGAAAGCGGGGTTACATCCTGCCATGACCGGTCTGCATGCCATGTATAATAAAGGGATGTTGAAAGTGGTGCAGTCTGTAGGTTACCCCCAACCAAGTTATTCGCATTTCAGAGCAACGGATATCTGGATGAGTGCGAGCGACAGCAATGCCGAGGTAAACACAGGTTGGGCCGGTAGGTATCTGAATTATGAATATCCTAATTTTCCAAACGGTTATCCTAATGCTACCATGAAGGATCCTTTGGCCATACAGATCGGTTCTTCTACATCTTTAACATTGCAGGGGCCTGCTGTAAATATGGGGATGAGTATCAGCAGTACCAGCAATTTTTATAATCTGATCAATGGCATTCAGGATCCGGCACCCAACACACCGGCAGGTAAAGAACTTACTTATATAAGAACCATTGCACAACAAACGCAGCAGTATGCAACTGTGATCAAAGATGCTGCTTTACAAACGGTACAACAGGTGAGTTATCCTATCAATAATTCACTGGGTGATCAGTTGAAGATCGTTGCGAGGTTAATTAAAGGTGGGTTAACTACCCGTATCTATATGGTGAATTACGGGGGGTTTGATACCCATTCCAATCAGGTGAACAGTACAGATTCCACAACAGGTAACCATGCCAAATTATTGGGTAATGTGAGTGATGCAATCAAAGCATTCCAGGATGACCTGAAATTTTTAGGTGTGGATGACAGGGTAGTGGGAATGACCTTTTCAGAATTTGGCAGAAGGATAAAAAGTAATGGAAGTACCGGCACCGATCATGGTTCTGCTGCACCCTTATTTGTATTTGGCAAACATGTGATGGGCGGGGTTTTGGGAGATACACCCATTCTGCCGGCGAATGCAACAGTAAGTGATAACCTTCCTTTCCAATATGATTTCAGAAGTATCTATTCTACTATATTGTCTAATTGGTTATGTGTAAAGGAGACCGATCTGCAACAGATCATGCTTAAGAATTTTCAATTATTGCCATTGGTGAATGCGGGCGGATGCCAGAAGCCGATCAATCTTTCCGGCGAATCGCTGGTGAGTAATTATCCGAATCCCTTCAATAGCTCAACAGTGATCACCTTTAAAACTGATGGGGGGCATACCATGGTGCAGATCATGGATACATCGGGCAAAGTGATCACCACTTTAACAGACCGTGAGTATACGGCTGGCACCTATTCGGTGGTGTTTGACAGTGGATTATTACCATCCGGAGTCTATTACGCAAGACTACAGAATATGGCTACACAACAGGTTAGAACCATGCTGAAAGTGAAATAAAAGGCCCAATTGATAAAGAAACCTCAAAATTGTGTGGTGGGGAGTGGTATGGAACAAAAAATGTTATGTTTGCAACGATGTAACATTTTTACTTGACAAAGCCCCTAACCATACGAAATATACTGGCAGTTTTTTTTCTGCTGCTTTTTGCATTTTGTATTACCCCCAAGCGAACCCTTCATAACCTGGTTGCTAACCATACGGATGGTCGTGTTGGGCCCAAAACCAAAAGTCCTTATCAATCTCAGGTAGGCAGATCTGGCTTCCATTGCCAGGTTGATAACCTGATTTGTGAATCGCCTTTTGTTGAGGGGCAGCTGACTTCCTTTGCAGCCTTGCAGTCTTCTTTTGTTTCCCATCAGGAAAAACAACCCCTTACTTATTATTCTTCTGAATTTTTCTGCTCCGGTCTTCGTGGGCCACCTGCCTGTTAGTATGTAATTGCTGGGTTGATACGATCAATCCCGTGTGCTTACCTATTTATTAACAGATAAATGATGAACTTCATCATTGGATTTCCCCGATTCGTATTATGAAATTATTGACCACTTATAAAGCAGTACTGCTGACTTTTCTTTCAGGCATGGTTGTTTTAACATCTATGGCCGCTGATGAAGCAGCCAATTCGATACTCAGCGGAAAAATTACCGAGGCCAAGAATGGAAAGTCATTGGCAGGTGCCGTTATTTATTTACATGAGGCTAAAACCGGTGCTATCACTGACGCGAACGGGTTTTATAAAACGCCTGCTGTGCCGGCAGGAAAATATCTGGTAGAAATATCTTTTCAGGGGTATGCTTCTATACTGGAGACTATGGAGATTACCAATAACCCGGTCAGGAATTTTGTACTGAAAGAAACTTTTGTTGAAAATGAAGCAGTAACGGTTACCGGTGTGGCATCAGCTTCTAAAGTGAAGCAATCTGTTCAACCCATATCCATAGTAAAACATGCGGATCTTCTGCATACCAGTTCTCTTAATGTGATAGACGCCTTGAGTAAACTGGTGCCTGGTGTTTCCAGTTTGTCAACAGGTCCGGCTATTTCTAAACCGGTGATCCGTGGATTGGGGTATAACCGTGTGGTAACGGTACACGATGGTGTTCGGCAGGAAGGTCAGCAATGGGGCGATGAACATGGTATAGAGATAGATGAGTACAGTATTCAGAAAGTAGAAGTGCTGAAAGGACCGGCTTCCTTGTTTTATGGAAGTGATGCAATGGCAGGGGTGGTACATCTGATCACCAATGTACCTGTTGAAGTGGGAACCATTAAGGCCAACCTACTGGGAACTTTCATAGATAATAACGGATTGTTTGGTGGAAGCGGCAATTTTGCAGGCCACTTAAAAAACGGGTTCAACTGGAATATGTATGCCACTTCAAAGTCAGCGGCAGATTATAGTAACAAGTATGATGGTAAAGTATTCAACAGCCGTTTCTTTGAAAAGAATTTCGGAGGATACATAGGTATCAATAAAACCTGGGGTTACAGCCATTTGCTGATCAGTAATTTTAACCAGAAGTTGGGAGTGGTGGAAGGTGCCCGTGATCCGTTAACAGGGCGTTTTCTGGTGTATGCAGAAACACCGGCAGAACATGTAGCAACCAGTGATGAGTTGAATGCAAGAACGTTATACAATCCTTATCAGCAGGTTACCCATTTTAAAATAGCCAGTGATAATAATTTTTCGATAGGCAAGGATCGGCTGGCCGTAAATATTGGTTTTCAGCGAAACCAGCGTCGCGAACTAGGTGATTATACTGAACCCCATACACCCAGCCTCCATTTTGACCTGCAAACCATCAATTATAATATCCAGTATAACCTGGCTGAAAAAACAGGATGGAAAACATCTATCGGCGCTACCGGAATGTATCAGCAGAACCGGAATTTAGCCAATGAGGTATTGATACCTGAATATAACCAGTTTGATGGAGGGCTATTTGTGTATTCAAAAAAGACCTTTGATAATAAATTAACCGTAAGTGGTGGTCTTCGTGCAGATACAAGACAGGTAAGTGGTAAACAATACCTGCAGAATGGCGTTGTGAAATTTGCTGCATTTGATAAATCTTTTGGGAATATCAGCGGTAGTGCTGGATTAAGTTATGATGCCAGTGATGTGGTTACTTTAAAACTTAATCTGGCCCGAGGTTTTCGTGCACCAAGTGTGAGTGAATTGGGCAGTAACGGCGCACACGAAGGAACCAGCCGTTATGAATATGGTGATAATAACCTGCAAACAGAAACTTCGTTCCAGGTAGATGTAGGTATGGAAGTGAATACCCAGCACGTTAGTCTGATATTGAATGCGTTTTATAATAATATTGCCAGCTATATTTTTTACAGTAAGTTGGAAGCCAAACGGGGAGGAGATTCGCTGGTGAATATCGGCGGTACCAATATGACCGCTTTTAAATTCAGACAGTCCTCAGCTACGCTGGTAGGTTTTGAAGTAAAACTTGATCTGCATCCACATCCATTGGACTGGCTGCATTTTGAGAATAGTTTTTCTTATGTGGCAGGCCATTTTAATGAAAGTTTTGAAGGCGTTAATAAATTGCCATTCATTCCTTCTCCAAAATTAGAAAGTGAATTGCGAGCAGATTTTAAGAAGGCTGGAAAAAGTTTCAAAAACCTGTATTTCAAAATAGAAGCAGATATGGTGGGTGCACAGAACAGGGTATTTACAGCGTATAATACCGAAACCGCTACTGATGGATATAGCTTGTTCAATATCGGAACCGGCACTGATATTACTGACGGAAGAGGTAAGATCTTATTTGGTATCAACCTTTCATTGAATAATATTACTGATGTGGCTTATCAGAATAATATGAGCCGTCTGAAATACACAGATGTAAATGCATTAACCGGAAGAATGGGTGTATTCAACATGGGACGGAACCTGAGTTTGAAAGTGAATGTACCTTTGGATTTCAGATTAAAATCATAATTGTGCAACATATATCATTAAATGTATGATGGGTTTTATTCTCACCAACTGATAATGGCTTTGATGGCAATATTTCTTCCCATATTACATATACCGGAACGAGCATCCGGATCTGTATTATAGTATTCAAAGTATTTTAACCGGTTCTGGTGCGACTGGTATGCAATATTGAAGAGGTTATTGGCATTGATGAATAACTGGCAAAAGCTTTCCCCTTTTTTGTTCACCAGGCTGATACCTGCACCTATATTTACAAGTGTATATCCTTCTGTGCGAGATTCGGTATTATCAACTGCATAGAATTTACTTTGGGTTGCATAGGTCTCTATTTCTGTTTGTAGATAGGCATCGGAAAACCATTCTTTTTTTACGGGAAGTGTTGCCCGTAAACGGGTTGCCGTTCTGAAGGGGGGGATCAACGGAAGATATTTTGCATCCATACCTGATATTTTTAAAGCTTCCTTATCCGTATTGATCCCGATGATCATGGATACATTGTTTTGCAAATTGAGCCAGGGGTATGCATTTGGGTGAAATGCAATATTTGCCTCCGCACCATATAAGCGTGCACTTCCCTGTTTGTATGCGTATGTAAAATTGCCGGGAATGATCTCCAAAGGCTGTCCGCTGCTGTTGAACAATTTCTGAAGAAAAATATAATGATTGATCTGATTATTGAATAATTCAATATTCGCATCAACATCAGGATAGGTGAAAAATAATCCGATATCTGTTTGCCAGTTAAACTCCTGTTGAAAATTCCGGTTGCCGATATAATAGATATGTGCGCCGGGATCGAGTCCGTCTGAACCTATCTCGGGAATAGAAGGACTTCTGTAACCTGTTGCAAAATTAGCTTTGAAACTGAGCGCATTTGAAAACAAATGCACCAGCCCCAAACTCCCGGATATGCCATTGAAGTTACGGGTATACGCAGGAAAGTTTACAGTTGCCAAAGCCGTATCTGGGAATGATACCTGTTTCATAAAACCGGTTTGGGCTTCTTTGCGCGTATAAAAGTTTTGCCAGTTGATGTGTCTGTTGTCTAATCTTATTCCCCCTGTAAGCACTGTTTTATTGAACTCTTTTTTTGCTATCAGGTAGGTGCCTATGTCGAATAAATGATAATCCGGTATCGGAAAATCTGTTGCATCCCTATTGCTGTTTTCCTGATACATGCCGTTAATACCATAGGTAAAGCGTATACCGGCCCATTCGCGAAAATTGTATTTGACTTCATAATTCAGGGTGGTCAGTTTTACATATAAGCCGGGCTGCTTTGGAAAAACCGGATGATTGTATTCTCTTCTGATATTCTGCTGTAAACCCAATAAAGTAGATAACTCTCCGCTTCCCAAACTGTATGTCCCTTTTTGATACAAGCGATAGTGTTGTATGTGCTGGTGCAGATCAGCAATCCGGTAGGTTAGGGAACGGTCATGGGACACCAGCGGTCTATTCCGGATATCATCTTTGTTTGCTTCTTCTATCTGGTAAGTAAATATTCTTGTTAATGAGTCCCTGCTGCCATCAGGTATCTCCTGCAGATTATCATAGACATTCAGCTGGATATAGTTTTTATATTTTTCACTTTCCCAACCGGCCATCAGGGAAAGATTTTTTTCACTATAACCGGTATTGTACACACGGTGGTCAATTTTGTTCTGATAATCCATCGCAGATTTTGCAGACCCGCGCATACTCCATAGAAATCCCTTTGTTTTATAATGTAGGCCAATAGTTGCTCCGATCATTCCGTTATTGGAATGATATTCTGTTACTGCATCCCCATTTATCCGCCCATCACTTTCTGCCGGTGATCCGGGAATAAGGTTTATCACACCTGCAATTGCATCCGATCCATACATGAGGCTGGCGGGGCCTTTCACCACTTCTGCTCTGGCAATACCATACGGATCTATTTCAACCCCATGTTCATCTCCCCATTGCTGTCCCTCCTGTCTGATGCCATCATACAAAGTGAGTACCCGGTTATATCCCAGCCCACGGATGAAAGGCTTGCTGATATTGGGCCCTGTAGTTATGGCGCTGATTCCCGGCACCGATTTCAGCAAGGCATCAATCACATTGCTGCTGGTGCTTTTGTTCATTTCTTTTTGCGAAACGATGGCAATGGAAACAGGTGTTCTTTTTATTTTAGTAGCACCGGTTACGGCAGTAACCACTACCTGGTCCAGATCCGTTTCCCATTCTGTTAACCGGATTATTTCTTTTCGGGGGAAGGAGATCTCTCTGGTCAGTGGAATAAAACCCGGGCTGCTGATCCGGATCAGTAGTTTACTTTTTTGCCATTCTCTGATCTCAAAATAACCAGAGCTGTCGCTGAATATTTTTTTGCCGCTTACTTGAATGGTGATCAATGCAGAATCTATCGGACGACTATTTTTAGCTGAAACCAAATACCCCGAAAAAAGAGATTTGTCTGAAGTAGGATTCGCCTGTCCCGAAGCAGCGAGAGTGATCAGTAGTGCCATTCCTGCCCACAAAAGATTCATTGGTACAATTTAAATTTAGACAAACCTAAAAATTAATTTCAATAAACATAAAATAAAATTTATGGCAACTGAATTTCAGTAGGTTATAGAGAAGGCATAGGGTTTTTGGGTCAAATCACCTGCCACTCAAATATTTTGTAAATTGCCTGTATGGATATTTCAATCAATACCCCGGCCTTATTGTTCCCGGCTATCAGCTTGATCATGCTGGCCTATACCAACCGTTTTCTGGCTTTGAGTAACCGGGTTCGCAGTCTGCACGATAAATACCAGAGCCATGAGCAGAAGCATATCATCCATGGCCAGATCAAGAACCTGCGTTACCGTTTAAAACTGATCAAGAATATGCAGGCATTGGGTGTTCTCACTTTTCTAAGCTGTATCCTCTGTATGTACCTGATCTATATTGAAGCAATGGCTGTGGCCCATTTTGTATTTGCCTTCAGCCTCATCACCTTCTCTGCCTCACTGGCTTTATCCTTACTCGAAATCCAACTCAGCACCAAAGCACTGGAACTTGAGTTGAGTGATATGGAAGGACTGGAAGATCCTTCGGTGATGGAGTATTTGAAGAAGAAGTTTGACAAAGACTAGGGAATGATGAATGTTGAATCCCGCTATGGCGGGAAATATTGAATGATGAAGTTGGGGCTGTTTAAAATATAATTGGTCTTCCTGTTGGATTAACTCGAATATCGATTTTTTGGAAAAAACCAGCAACAAATGATAAGCCCCATGATACATCATGGGGCTTATCATTTGTTTATCATTCAACATGCAATATTCCCTACGCCATCGCCATTGCCTTTCTTTCTCCGATCTGCTGTCTCCACATGGCATAATACAGGCCTTTCTCTACCAATAACTCCTGATGGGTTCCGGTTTCTACTACCTGTCCTTTTTCCAGTACATAAATTCTGTCGGCATGCATAATGGTACTTAACCTATGTGCGATCATCACTGTGATCTGCTCTTTTTCTGAAGAGATCCTGCGGATCGTATTGGTAATTTCTTCTTCTGTGATACTGTCGAGTGCAGAAGTAGCTTCATCAAATATCAATAAATGCGGATGGCGTAATAAGGCACGGGCAATGGACAAACGTTGTTTTTCTCCACCACTTAATTTCAATCCGCCTTCGCCGATCATGGTATCCAAACCATTTTCGGCCCTTGCCAGCAGATTATCGCAACTGGCCTTATGCAAGGCTTCTTTTACGTCTTCTTCTGTAGCATCGGGATACACAAACAATAAATTCTCGCGAATGGTACCTGCAAACAATTGGGTATCCTGTGTTACAAAACCGATCTGGGTGCGGAGTTCATCAAACAGGATATTTTTACTGTCGATGCCGTTGTACAAAATACTGCCATCCTGTGTGTGATATAAGCCTACTAATAATTTCATCAGAGTGCTTTTTCCGGCACCGCTTGGGCCCACAAAGGCAATACTCTGCCCCAGTTCCACATCAAAACTGATAGCATCCAAAGCCTTGAAATGTGCCGTCTGGTGTTTGAATGAGATATTCCTGAACGATAATTTTTCAATATCACCCAGGTGATGCGGATAACTGGGCCTTGGCTCTGATGGTTTTTCCATCAATGCATGAAAATTATTCAGAGAAGCTTCTGCTTCACGATAGGATAAGATGATATTACCAATCTCCTGCAAAGGCCCAAAAATAAAGAAGGAATAAAAGGTCAGGGTCATTACTTCACCCGCCGTTAATTCGCCACGGAATACCAGCCATAATAAAGTGAACATGATCACCTGGCGTAAAAAATTCACAAAAGTGCCCTGAATAAAACTGAGGGTACGGATGCTTTTTACTTTTCTTAATTCAAGTCCTAATATTTTGTAAGTGTTCTTATTGAGGCGGTTAATTTCCTGATCAGTTAATCCCAGACTTTTTACCAATTCAATATTGCGCAGGCTTTCTGTAGTACTTCCAGCTAAAGTAGTGGTTTCCTTTACGATGGTTTTCTGGATCACTTTTATTTTACGGCTAAGAAAACTGGTCAGCAGGGATAGTAAAACGATACCTACCACATAGATCGGCATGATGGACCAATGCAGCCGGAAAGAATACACGGAAATAAAAACAATTCCCACCAGGATACTGAAAAGCACATTGATAAAGGAGATGATAAACTTTTCCGTATCGGTTCTTACTTTGGTGAGAATCGATAAGGTTTCGCCACTGCGCTGGTCTTCAAATTCCTGATAGGGAAGCTGCATGGAATGTTTTAGTCCATCGGTAAAGATCTTTGCCCCAAATTTCTGTACCACCACATTGCTGAAATAATCCTGAAAAGCTTTGGCGATCCTGGATACCATGGCTACACTGACCAGTATGCCCAGAAAACCCACTACACCCCATATAAACTCACTTTCAGTTCTGGTAGCAGTTACAATAAACTGTTTTTTTGAGTCGAAAAATCCAACCTGTAATGGATGGGTGGCATATTGATCGATCAGTTTCCCGAAAAAATAGGGATCCAGCATGGAAAACGACTGGTTAATGGCCGCCAATAAAAGAGCCAGAAGTACCAGCCATTTGTAAGGTTTGAGGTATTGTAAGAGTAGTTTCATCAAGTGTTTGTTTGGTAAAGAACTTTGTTAGTCAATTTCCGTACAATTTCTCAAAAACTGACAAAGTTTCTACTATCTGTTGAATAAGACGGGGATTTGAGGCAGTGGAAGCTTAATTTTACGGCCAAATAGGGTTTTATGAAACAGGTATTGGTTGATATGCACAGGCTCAAATACAATCCATTCAATGGATTGTACAGCGTTTGCATCAACCTGGGTAAGGCTTTGGCCGCCACCCACCCCCCGGAAATGGAATTGAATTATTACCTGCCAAAAAAGGATTTCGGGATCTTCGGCCAGGAGGCAAAATACACAGAGCATAGATCGATCGACAAATTTTACAAATTCGGTACCGGTAAATATGATCTCTGGCATGTTACCACCCAACTTTCCTGGTACAAACCCTTTAATAAACGGACCAAAGTTTTATATACGCTTTATGATTTCAGTTACCTGATTGAAGATGCGACCAATGTGGAAAGGAACAAACGTTTATTAAAACAAACACAGGAACGTATTGACAGGGCTGATTATATAACCGGGATCTCTCAATTTGCCATTGATGAAGCAGCCAAACACCTGAACCTCGGTAATAAACCTACCAAAGCAATCCAGTTGGGTTGCACAGTTGCTACCTTTCCGGGCTTTGATGATCCCAAATACCGCCCGGCTAAACCTTTCTTATTTACGATAGGGTTGGTGCAGCCCAGAAAGAATTTTCATGTACTGCCGCCATTGTTATTGGATAATGATTTTGAACTGGTGATCGCAGGGTTGAATGAGTTTGATTATGGAAAGGAAGTAATGGAAGCGGCAAAGAAATTTGGCGTGGAAGACAGGGTAAAACTGATCGGCCCCGCAACTGAAGAAGAGAAGGATTGGTATTACAGACATTGTGAAGCTTTTCTTTTCCCTTCTTATGCAGAAGGATTTGGATTACCCGTGATCGAAGCCATGTATCATGGAAAACCGGTATTTATTTCAGACAAAACAAGTTTACCGGAAGTAGGTGGCGATGCTGCCTGGTATTTCCGGAGTTTTGAACCCGATGCCATGCGCAAAGTTTTCAGAGAGGGTATGCAGGAATATGCAGCTACCCAACCCATCGAAAAAATAAAACAACAGGCTGCCAGATTCAGTTGGAACAGCTGTGCTTCCGAATATATTGATGTATATAAACAGATGCTCTTATAAAACCGCTTATCTCCATTGTGCTTTGCACCTATAATGGTGAACGTTTTTTAAAGGCGCAGATCAACTCATTGTTACAACAAACCTGGACAAATCTTGAGATCATTGTCTCAGATGATTGTTCCACAGATGCTACGAAGGCTATCTTACGGTCATACGAATCCGATCACCGTTTCAGTATAACTTATCAGCCACAAAATCTTGGTGCCATAAGTAATTTTGAATTTGCCACTGCACAGGCAAAAGGCGAATACCTTGCTTTTTGCGACCAGGATGATATCTGGCTTCCGGAAAAGATCGAAAAATTATACGACACTATCGGCAACAAGATGTTAGTATATAGTGATAGTATTTTAGTTGATGAAGAAGGACAAAGTTTGCAAAAAAATCTCTCCCAACTCAGAAGGATGGGTGATGTACATGATACCCGAGGTTTTATTTTCAGTAACGTGGTTTGGGGACATGCTATGCTGGTGAACAGGAAATTATTACCGGATGTATTACCCATTCCTTCCGGGATACCGCATGACATATGGTTTGCAGCCAAAGCCACTTCCCTAACGGGCATCTCATATGTAAATGAACCGCTAACACTTTACCGGCAGCATTCACAAACAGTAACCACCACTCTTGCACAAAAAGCGGGTACCCGTGCACTAGTAAAACGGTATAAGGATTTTGAAGAGAAGCGATACTGGATTGAAGTTTTGAAAGATAATGAAACAGCTTTTCCCTCGTTTTATGAAGAATTATACCGGCTGTTTTCTCAAAAAGCAAAGGGTGTATTTGTCTGGCCTTTGTTCTTCTTTCTTCTTAAACACGAAAGCCGGCTCTTTCGGTTTACGTATAAAAATTATATGAGCAGGCTGATTGAGATCAGGAAACTAAGCAGAGGTGAACATAAGGCCTGATTTGTAAACAAAGAAGTTAAAGATTGTGATAGTGCTATGTAATAGGAAGCCTAGTGTAGTTAGATAGATTTTCTCAGACAGATAACGGCCGTATCCCCATTCCCTTTTTCATTCTCTACCTTTAAAATTGACCTGAAATGTTTTGTATCCTCTTTGGTAAACATACCTTTTCCTGAATCAAAAATATGACTGTGCGGATGGTATAAATGCATTCCCTTTTGATGTTGTTCACTCATCCAGATCATTGAAACAGGACTATCATAATAAAATTTATCAATAATAAAACCGGCCTGTTCACACAATACCCGTAATTGTTTTTCTGAAGGGATGAATATATGACGAGGTGCATCAAGTCCGCCCCAAAAAACACCATACTTCTTCCATCCATAGTTACCCATGATCGGAATCCGGATCATCACTTTACCACCCGGCCTGGTAATCTTAAGTGCCTGGGCCAATACGCGCTGTGGTTCGAACATGTGTTCAAGTGAGTGGTGCATCATTACCACATCATATTGTTCGGTAACTCCGTAAATGTCTTTTTTAAGGATCTTGATAGAACCATGGTCCTGCCCTTCATTTATAAAAGGATCAATACCGGTAAGGTTGGTGAATCCAACCTGAAATAATCTAGCCAATAAACTTCCGTTACCTGTACCGATGTCTAATATTGCGTCATCATAGTTTGTACCCAGATCCTTCATCCATTGAAGTTGTTCGGGTAATGAATATCCTATTGAAAGCAGCCTGCCCAATAGACGGTTTTTTCCAAACAATAAGTAATCTGTTTTGATCTTACGAAGCGGATCGGCTTTCATTCGGATCTGCAAACCCAATTTGAAAGAGTAGTAATCTTCGTTGGGATAATATTTACCTAAGTTTTCCGGCACATCCTGTAACTGCATACTTCCGCAGGAACCACAATGCTGGTAAGTAAAGTATTCATCAAAACCAAGTTGTAGTTCCTTAACCTTATACAATTGATTGTTATCAGTGTTGCCGCAGAGAATACAGGCTTTGGTCATGTGCGATATTTTTTCAACGGGGTTCACCATATTAAGGCAGTAAAATATAATTATTAAAATCAAAAGGCCGTTTACCGGTGAGCTTTTCTACCAAACGTTTAAACCGCTCTTTGGGGGTTATTTTATTATAGGAGAGATCGTAATCAAATTGCCAGTTCATGCGTTCAATCCTTTCGCGCATAACTTCCGGTTGTGTGCCTTTGAATTTTTCCAGCATGTCTATTTGTGAATAGTCAAATTCACCGGAATAGGTTTGGATAAATTCATCCGTAATATTATCACCTCCCCAATAATGTCCGAAATTCCTTGTCTTGTCCATCATTGTTTTTGGGGGTCTTACCCATCCATAATGATATATATAAGCATCAAGTAGTTTTACCCTTAATTTCTCGTCACTGCCTTTCCGGAAACCCTGGGCATCCCTATACGAATAAATATTACTGTCCGGACGGATGATCCTGATCTCATTTCTATACCATCGGGAAGATGTGGCTACATAATCAAAAGAGCCATAAAAATGTTTGTATTTGAACAGCAGCCCGTCTACTTCATGATGGTCCTTCCATTGCAGCATACCCTGTTTTACAGTTTCAATATATTGCTCGTGCATCACTTCATCCCCCTGGATATAAAAACACCAGTCGGGATTACTGTTAATGGCCCGGAGTGCCTTATTGGTTTCATCGGCCAAAACAGATCCATCACGGAGCAGGGTTTTGTTCCAAACCGTATCAAGGATCCTGATCTTGTCTGATGGGATAGAAGCGATCATTTCACGTGTGCCATCAGCACAATCCCCAACTGCCACGATCATCTCATCGCATAAAGGAAGGATAGAACGGATAGCTTCCGTAACCGGGTAATCGAACTGAACAGCGTTTTTTATGAACGTAAAACCACTCACTTTCATTTTGTAAAGATAAACAAAGCACTCTTAACCGCAGTCCATAGAAGATGGTGTATGGTCCATGTACTATGGACCGTTTTCCACGGGTGTTAATAATAAGTTCACTCCAAAACAAGATTCTGCGTGGGTTTAATCAGTAAATTACAAAAACATCAATCTTATGCGCTGGAGAAAATTTAACGGAGAGAACATCAACCTTCCCATTAAAGAAGCAGTGGAAGATGCAATCAAAAGGGAAACGGAATTGGGTATCAAGCTCAAAGTTTGTATTGGTACCGATAGCCAGGTAAAAGGAGAAGACACTGAATTTGCCACTGTGATCGTATTCCTTCGTGAACACAATGGTGGCTTTATGTACATCCACAATGAAAAGACAAAACAGAAATACCACATCAAGGAAAGGATGTTGGTTGAAGTAGCCAAGAGTATTGAAGTGGCTTACGAGCTCTGTAACATTTTTATTGAGCACCATGTAGAAATGGAAGTGCATGCCGACATTAACACCAACCCACAATTCAAAAGCAATGATGCTTTACGCGAGGCCATGGGTTATATCCTGGGTATGGGTTTTGCTTTCAAAGCCAAGCCGGAAGCCTTTGCCAGCAGCTGTTGTGCAGATAAGGCGGTAAACTGATCGTTCACTGTTTACTAATTTATTCGGGGTTTTGGCTCCGGACAATAATCCGGCCTGCTTATTTTTCCGTTTTTGTATCCGAT
>CANGOX010000086.1 GCA_947455605.1 Chitinophagaceae bacterium | reverse complement strand
TCCAGAAAACAACAAATGTTGAACCGGTTGGCCCAGTTCAACATTTGCTGTTTGAATTGATCAATATTTTTAATCGGGAAAGATGCGGTAGTTCTTTTCACCATGCAGGTAGTGGATGATCAGAAATCATCGTCTTCATCATCATCAAATCCGCCGCTTTTATCATTGAAGAGGTCGAACTCTTTAAAGTCTTCATCTAATTTGAAATCATCCTCTTCGTCGCCTTTTTTCTTGGCGCCGCCCACGGCTTTCTTTCCTTTGCTTTTGGGAATGTCAAATTCGTCAAAATCAGGATCCCAGTCATCTTCTTCTTCGGGCTTTTCCCAGTCATCATCTACCTCATCAACTTCCTCTTCATCGTCGTCCTCATCTTTGGATTTCTTACCTGATGATTTTGCAGCAGATTTTTTGGCAGATGGTTTTACATCTTCCTCATCATCTTCCAAATCATCATCATCTTCTTCCATTTGCTTTTTGCTTTTGGAAGACGGCTTCGCATCGGCATTTTTTGCCGGTGTCGATTTTGGTGTGGTGGATTTGAGATCCTTATCAGATTTCGGTGCCATATTTCTAATAAGATTGTTGCGTAAAATTTCAACGCAATTTATTATTAACCAAAAATATTTTTCAAGTACAAATCAAATGCCAAATCATCCTATACATGAACGATCTGATCACGCCCCGGTCCGTTAGAAACATATTTAACCGGTGCGCCGATATAGTTATTGATAAAGTTAATATAAGTATTCATTACACCGGGCAAAGCTGCTGCTTCTTTAATGGCGGTTGTATCCATATTCCAGCCCTTAAAGGCTTTTAGCACGGGTTCGATCTTGGCGCGCGACATCTGGAAGGGTACTTCCTCGGTCTCTTTACCGTTGATTCTGTAGGCGGTGCACACACTCAGTTCCTCAAATGCGTCCAGAACATCGGCTTTTGTCATAATAACCTGGGTTACGCCATTCAGCATACAGGCATATTTCAATGCTACCAGGTCTAACCAGCCACAACGGCGGGGTCTTCCGGTAGTTGCACCAAATTCGTTCCCTACTTTTCTGAGTTCTTCGCCGGTAGCATCGTTCAGTTCGCTGGGGAAAGGACCACCTCCCACACGGGTACAATAGGCTTTGGTAACACCCATCACTTCATTGATCTGCTTGGGGGATACACCCAGACCGGTGCAAACACCTGCAGAAATGGTATTGGAAGATGTAACAAACGGGAAAGTTCCGAAATCTATATCCAGCATACTACCCTGGGCACCTTCTGCCAATACTTTCTTACCTGCCGTGATCTGGTTATTGATAAAATATTCGCAATTGATCACATTCAGGGTCTTCAGAAATTCCAAAGCCTCAAAAAATTCTTCTTCCCAGGCTGAAATATCTTCAATAAAATGAAAGTTATCGAGCAGTTTCTGGTGTTTCAGTCTGAGTTTAATGTATTGGGAAGTGAAATTCTTATCTAAGAGATCACCAACCCGGAGAGCATTTCTTCCGGTCTTGTCCATATAAGCAGGGCCGATACCTTTTAAAGTAGAACCGATCTTGCTTTCCCCCTTAGACATTTCAGAAGCCTTATCCAGTGCGCGGTGTGTAGGAACAATGATATTGGTACGCTCAGAAATAAAAAGATTTTTCTTTACATCAATACCATGTGCCGCAACGGCATCGCATTCTCTTTTGAGTGTAACGGGGTCAAGTACCACACCACCGCCGATTATATTGATCTTATTCTGGTGAAAAATACCGGAGGGAATCTGGTGCAACACCATTTTCTTTCCTTCCACATACAATGTATGACCGGCATTTGGCCCGCCCTGAAAACGGGCAACAATATCATAATTGGGTGCGAAGTAGTCAACTATTTTGCCCTTGCCCTCATCTCCCCACTGTAAACCTAAAATTACATCAACCATAAAATTCGTTTGAATCGCAACAAAAATAAGTCAAGCCTATCGTTAAAACCTAATTCAATAAAATTTAATATCCTTCTTTGGTAAAGGTTGTGGGTAACTTAGGGCTCAGGCAAGATTTTCTGTATCAAAACGATCAACTGTTTGTATTCCGTTCAGGGATTTTAAACGGTGAACCAGTTCTTCCAGTTCTTCTTTATCGTGTACAAATACTTTGATGGTACCCTGAAACAGGCCTTCTTTGGATTCGATGGTAAGTCCGGAGATATTGATCCGCAGGTCGCCACTGATCACATTGGTGATCTTGTTGATCACACCTACATCGTCCAATCCCACAATCTTCAAACCGGTAAGGAAGGAGATCTCTTTGTTCTTGGCCCATTTGGTCTTAACCACCCTGTGGCCGTAATTGGCCATTAACTGTGCCGCATTGGGGCAATTGGTGCGGTGAATGATCAGGCCTTTTCCGGTGCTTACAAAACCAAATACGTCATCACCGGGAATGGGGTGACAGCATTTTCCCAGGGCATACATGATCTTATCGCTGCTTTCCCCAAAGATGATCAGCTCAGAATCCTTCTTGTTATAATGGTGTTTCTGATTATTGGGATCATGTGAGGGAATTTCTACCAATGCGGGTTTAGGCTTGGGAATTTCGATCTTATCACCCAGCACATTAAAATCCTTCAGTTCCTTCAGATCGATATTTTTTGTAGCGATCTTGTAATGAAGGTCTAGGGGAGAAGGCAACTTATAGAACTGTACCAGCTCATCAATATTGTATTGGCTGTAAGCGGCACCCATGGCTTCCAGTTTGCGTTGGAGGGTGTATTTACCATCGTCTGCGATCTTTCTTTTTTCTTCGCGCAGTGCATCTTTGATCTTGCTTTTTGCTTTGGCGGTAACCACCATGCCCAACCAGTCTTCCGAAGGTTTCTGTTTGTTACTGGTAATGATCTCTACCTGGTCGCCGCTTCTTAATTTATGACTGATGGGAACCAGTTTGTGATGCACTTTGGCGCCTATGCATTTGGTACCGATAGCCGAGTGAATGGAAAACGCAAAATCAAGGGCTGTGCTGCCGGTGGGCAACATTTTCACTTCTCCTTTGGGCGTGTACACATAAATTTCTTCTGCCAGGAAAGAGGTTTTGAAATCCTGTAAGAAATCCACTCCGTCTGTATCCTGGGTACTCAGCACTTCGCGGATCTGGCCAAACCATTTATCGAACCTGTCTTCGGGATCGTTACTGCCCTCTTTGTATTTGTAGTGAGCGGCCAGACCTTTTTCCGCAATCTCGTTCATCCGCTTGGTACGGATCTGTACTTCCACCCATTTACCCTGCGGCCCCATTACGGTTGTGTGTAAGGCTTCGTATCCGTTATTCTTGGGATTGCTTAACCAGTCTCGCAAACGTTCGGGTGAAGGTGTATACTCATCGGTGATCATGGAATAGACCTTCCAGCAATCTTCTTTTTCTTTTTCAGGAGCGGAGTCGAGTATTACCCGTATCGCAAACAGATCGTATACTTCTTCAAAAGCCACTGCTTTCTTTTTGATCTTATTCCAGATAGAGTGGATGCTTTTTGGGCGGCCATAGATTTCAAAATGAAAATCACCTGCCTGAAGTTTGTCTTTCAGCGGACGGATGAATTCATTGATATAACGGGTGCGTTCTCTTTTTGTTTCAGCCAGTTTTCTGGCGATCTCACGATAAGCATCGGGCTCCATGTATTTCATGGAAAGATCTTCGAGCTCTGTTTTTATATTGTACAATCCCATCCTGTGCGCCAGCGGTGCATATACCCAAACGGTTTCTGAGGCGATCTTCAACTGCTTCTCACGCTTCATATGATCGAGCGTGCGCATATTGTGCAACCTGTCTGCCAGCTTGATCAATATCACTCTTGGATCATCGGTAAGAGTTAAGAGGATCTTTTTAAAATTCTCTGCCTGCTGACTGGTATTGGTATCCATTACACTGGATATCTTGGTGAGTCCGTCAACGATCCTGGAGATCTCGTGGCCAAATTCGCGGTCAACATCTTCCAGTGTGATATCGGTATCCTCTACGGTATCATGTAACAATGCGCAGATGGTACTTCTTACACCTAAACCAATTTCTTCCACACAGATCATGGCTACAGCAATGGGGTGAATGATATAGGGTTCCCCGCTTTTGCGACGCATGGTTTTATGGGCTTCTGCGGCCATTTCAAAAGCCTGGCGGATCAGTTCTTTATCTCCCTTTTTGAGTTTAGGCCTGAGGCTTCTCAGCAGGGCACGATAATGCCTGATGATCTCGTTCCGTTCCTGTTCTTCGTTGAGATTGTATTTAGGTAAAACAGGGTCCAGTATGCTTTCCGGTGCTTGCTCCATAATGTATAGCGAATATACGAAGGAAGGGGGTTCGGTAGACGTGAGTCGTGAGTTGAGAGTAGTGAGTAAATTGTTCAGACTCACTACTCTCAACTCACGAATCACGAAAAGCGCTGCATGTTCGGTTGCAAAAACGTTCCTGCTGAAGATAGCCCTGCAAAGTAAATTTTCCATAATCGGCAAACCCACTGCCCACATCCTCCTTACCTTTGGCCCATATCATGAGTGAATCGCCTAAAAAGAAGATTTTTGATGTTTCGTTACTGGGAAGGGTCTTCCTTTTTGTAAAGCCCTATCGCACCATATTTTACCTGAGTCTTCTGTTGGCTATTTTGATGGCCGCTTTTGCACCGGTAAGACCTTACCTTATCCAGTTAACGCTGGATAAAGCCACCGGCAAGGATTTTCTTGTTCCCCAATGGCTAAAAGCGGTTTTGTTTACCAATGATCTTTCGGATGCTACCAAATTCATTATTGCAGTAAGTATTTTTCAGGTCATCTTTTTGTTTATAGAGACTACTGTCCGTTTCCTTTTCACCTTTATTACTGCGCGTATGGGACAGAGTGTAGTAAAGGATATGCGTAATGCGGTTTACAACAAGATCATCAGTCTGAACCTCAGTCAGTTTGATAAAACCCCGATCGGAACCCTAACTACCAGAACCATCAATGATATCGAAAGTATCAACGATATTTTTTCGGATGGGTTGATCCCGATCATTGCCGATCTGCTAACGATTATTATCACTTTGGGAACCATGTTCTGGATCGATTGGCGGTTGACACTGATCAGTCTCACACCTTTTCCGATCATGATCATTGCTACTTATTATTTTAAAGAGAGTGTAAACAAGAGTTTTATCAGGGTAAGGAATGCGGTGGCAGCACTGAATGCCTTTGTGCAGGAACATATTACCGGCATGCAGGTAGTGCAGGCTTTTGCTGCGGAGGAAAGGGAGATGGACAAATTCAAAAAGATCAATTCAGAACACCGCAATGCCAATATCAAAGCCATTTTTGCTTACTCTGTTTTCTTTCCGGTGGTGGAAGTGGTATTGGCCATCAGTACGGGTTTGCTGGTATGGTGGGTTGCGGGACGAACGTTGAATGCGGGATTATTGGTGGCATTTATTTTATACCTGAACCAGATATTTCGCCCCCTGCGGGTGATAGCCGATAAATTTAATGTGCTGCAAATGGGCATGATCGCTGCAGAGCGTGTTTTTAAAGTATTGGATAATGAGGATATTACCCCTGCATCAGCGCCGGATGCCTATAATCCTGCCCATATTGAGGGGCGGATTGATTTTAAACATGTATCGTTTGCTTATACAGAACCCAACTATGTTCTGAAGGATATCAATTTCAGCGTAAAAGCCGGTGAAACGGTTGCACTTGTTGGACATACCGGTAGCGGGAAAACATCCATCATTAGTCTGCTAAACCGGCTTTATCATATACAAAAAGGGGAAATTCAGATTGATGGGGTGAATGTGGAAGATTTTGAACTGGATACTTTACGGAAAGGAATCGGGGTGGTATTGCAGGATGTTTTTCTGTTCTCGGGTTCTGTGATGGATAATATAACCCTTCGGAATCCTGAAATAACCCGCGAACAGGTAATTGCGGCAGCAAAAATGATCGGTGTGGATGAATTTATCATGCAGTTGCCAGGTGGCTATGATTATGATGTAATGGAGAGGGGAAGTACACTTAGTCTGGGGCAGCGGCAGCTATTGTCCTTTATCCGCGCCTTATTATATAATCCGGCTATCCTGATTCTGGATGAAGCCACCTCCTCCATCGACACAGAAAGTGAAATGCTGATCGAAAAAGCAACGGATACCCTGATCTCGGGCCGTACCTCTATTGTAATTGCCCACCGCCTGTCTACCATCCGGAAAGCCACCAAGATCATTGTGCTTGATAAAGGGGAAGTGATGGAAATGGGTACCCATGAGGAGCTATTGGTATTAGGCGGGTTTTATGCTAAATTGCATGAGATGCAGTTTGAGAAAAAGAAAACGGCATTGGTATAGTCATGTCAGATATAAAAAATATACTAAGCGAGGAAGATATGAATGCCTGTTACGAAAAGGCAGAGATGGATTTGTTGCATACAGGACTGAAGAGGACGATTAAAGAACGGTTTCTTATGGCTACAACCCTATATAAAATACAACAAACGCTTAAAAAAGCTAAGATTACTCATAAACCTTACACTTTAGGAAAATAGAAATGATATATGGACATTTTTGACGAAGAGATTTTGCTATTCTGGAAAGCGCTTCAGGAAAAAAATGTGAAATATATTATGATTGGCGGATATGCCACAAATATGCACGGTTACCAGCGTTACACAGGCGATATAGATATCTGGATAGAAGATAGCGCCGAAAACAGGGAATGCCTCAGAATGGCGTTTAAAGCTTATGGAATGGGCGACTTCCCAATGTTGGCAACCTTAGAATTTGTGCCCGGGCGGACAGATTTTAGTCTGAATAATGGGCTAAAACTTGATGTGATGGTGGGCGTTAAAGGGCTGGAACAATACACATTTGATGAGTGCCTCGAAATGGCAACAATAGGTGATATTGAGGGTGTTTTAGTTCGGTTTTTGCATATTAACCACCTTATCGACTCCAAAAAAGCGGCCAATCGCCCTAAAGATCAAATAGATGTGATCTATTTAGAAAAGATCAGGAAAATGCTAAAGGAAGACGGTGGCCAAACCTCCTGATTTTTTCTCTTTTTTCTCCCTTTCCCTGTAGGGTTTTCACCCCCTTACCCCTATCTTTGCCGCAAATTTAGAAACAGGTATGGCCCTTAGAACTGTGAAATTATTACTGGTAGCGACTCTTAGCCTTTTTGTGATCAGTTTTTCTGCTCCTTTGCTTGCACAGGATACAACGCATGCTCAGGCCAAAGAAGGTGAAGCCCCTAAAGAAGCCAAAAAAGACGAATTTAATGCTGCAGAAGTGATCTTCGGTCACATCCTGGATAACCATGAGTTCCATTTTACCTCCTGGAAAGATGAATCCGGCAAAGAGCATCATGTGTCTGTGCCTTTACCCATCATCTTATATTCTAAGGAAAGAGGATTAACAGCTTTCATGTCTTCTAATTTTGAACATGGGGAGGCTGCTTATAAAGGATACAAAATAGAAGAAGAGAAGATCGTTGCTGTTAAAGAAGATGGAACTGTTGAGGAAAGTGTTAAGGTATATGATCTGTCGTTAACCCGCAATGTGGTTCAGATGATGATCGCTTTGATCGTTCTTACCTGGTTAATGGTGTCTATTGCCAATTCTTATAAAAGAGGTGAGGGCGTTACTTCTGCACCTAAAGGCAAACAGAATTTGCTGGAACCGGTAATCACCTTTGTTCGTGATGAAGTGGCAAAGCCTAACCTGGGACACAAATACGAAAAGTACCTGCCCTACCTGCTCACTACTTTCTTTTTTATCCTGATCAATAATATTTTTGGATTGATTCCGGGAACAGCCAATGTTACCGGTAATATCGCATTCACTGTTGTACTAGGTCTGATCTCTTTTGTAGTGATCATCTTCAGTACCAATAAGCATTTCTGGGGACATATTTTCAATCCACCGGGAGTTCCGGGTTTTGTAAAACCGATCCTGATCCTGGTTGAGTTCCTGGGTGTGTTCATCAAACCTTTCGCATTGATCATTCGTTTGTTTGCGAATATGGTTGCGGGACACATCATCATTATCTGTTTGATTTCTTTGATCTTCATATTTGGACAAATGAACACTTTTGCCGGATGGGGCACTACACCAGTGGCAATCGGATTCACTGTCTTTATTTATATGATCGAGGTGTTGGTTGCATTCTTACAGGCATTCATCTTCACAAACCTGACTGCCGTATTCATCGGCGCAGCGTTTGAGGGTGAGCATCATGAAGAAGCAGCGCATCATTAATTGTTTTTTTTAACTGTAAATACATAGATCATGAGTTTGATGACAATTTTACTGGATGGTACTGCTAACGCGGGTGGTGCAATCGGTGCAGGTTTAGCTGCAATCGGTGCAGGTTTAGGTATCGGTCAGATTGGTAAAGGTGCTGTAGAAAGCATTGCACGCCAGCCTGAAGCGATGAACGACATCCGTGCTAACATGATCCTGGCTGCAGCCCTCGTAGAAGGTGCCGCATTGTTCGGAATCATCGTAGGCTTCCTGGCAATGGTTTTGAAATAAGCCATTGACAACAACATTAAAACTGCACCTGAAGTAAAGGACGGAGGGTGCAGTTTTACCCTTCTTCGGTTGGGACGCTCAAAACGGCCTGAACGAATTGGTTTCAACAGTTGAAAAGTAGATTATTAAAAATATCCGCAAAGCGGAAACATAGGAGAATAACTTATGAAATTACTTACACCGGATCCGGGGTTGTTATTTTGGACCCTTCTTGCTTTTTTAGTAGTGTTCTACATTTTGAAGACAATGGCATGGCCTGCTATTATCAAAGGATTGAAAGACCGTGAACAAAGCATCAGCGATGCGATAGCTACTGCTGAGAAAGTAAAGCTTGAAATGGCTGCCCTTAAGAACGAGAATGAGGCATTAATGCAACAGGCCCGTGAAGAACGTAGTGTAATGATCAAAGAAGCGAAAGAACAAACGCTTAAAATGATCGGTGAAGCAAAAGACAAGGCAAAAAGCGAATACGATCGTATTGTGGCAGATGCACAGGTTGCTATCTCCCAGCAGAAAAATGCAGCTTTAACTGAAGTGAAGAACCAGGTTGGTGCGTTGGTTATTGAAGTAAGTGAAAAGATACTGCGTCGCGAACTGAGCAATAAAGCAGAACAGGAAAAATATATTAATCAATTAGCTGAAGAAGTGAAACTTAATTAATAATTAGTAGTTAGTAATTAGTAATTGAAGAATATATCGATTACTGGTTACCAATTACTAATTATACATTACTAATTAATAATTAATAATGCCGAATCCACGTTTAGCCAACCGATATGCAAAAAGCTTAATTGACCTTGCCACAGAGAAAGGTCAGTTAGAAGCTGTGTATGCCGATATGAAATACTTACAGGCGGTTTGTAAAGCGAGCAAGGAATTTGTTGCCCTGCTGAAAAGCCCGATCATTAAAAATGATCAGAAGAACACGATCGTTTCTGCAGTAACCAAAGGTAAAGTGAGTGAGATTACCTCTGCTTTCAACACCTTACTGGTAAAGAAAGGCCGTGAAAGCGATCTGCCTGAAATTGCTTTTGCATTTATTGATCTGTATAACGAACTCAAAGGAATACACAGGGTTAAATTAACTACAGCGGTTGCTGTGAGCGATGAACTGAAAAAATCAATTGAAGCAAAAGTTAAAGGCGGTCAGGGCTTTGGTTCGATTGAACTGGAAACCGTTACCAATGAAAAACTGATCGGTGGGTTTGTATTAGAGTTCAATAATAAACTGGTAGATGCAAGTATCCTCCGCGATTTGAAGGATATCAAGAAGCAGTTCTCTGAGAACCTGTTTGTGCAGCAACTGAGATAATTAATAACAGCATATTCATAACGATAACTTTAAAAGTAGATAGATCATGGTAGACATTAAACCTGATGAAATATCAGCGATACTGAGGCAGCAGCTCAGCAATTTCAATGCAACCGCTGACCTGGAAGAAGTGGGTACCGTATTACAGGTGGGTGATGGTATTGCCCGTGTGTATGGCCTGAATGGTGTACGCAGTGGTGAGCTGGTAGAATTTGAAAATGGCGTAAAAGCTATTGCCCTTAACCTGGAAGAAGATAATGTGGGTGTGGTATTGATGGGAGAGAGCGGTGGAATTAAAGAAGGTGCCACAGTAAAAAGAACCGGCCAGATCGCTTCCATAAAAGTGGGAGAAGGTGTGGTTGGCCGTGTAATTAACACACTCGGTGAACCTATTGATGGTAAAGGTCCGCTGGTTGGCGAATTATATGAAATGCCTTTGGAGCGTAAAGCACCCGGTGTTATCTATCGCGAGCCGGTTAAAGAACCTTTGCAAACTGGTATCAAAGCGATCGATGCGATGATCCCGGTTGGCCGTGGACAGCGTGAGTTGGTTATTGGCGACCGTCAGACCGGTAAGACCGCGATCTGTGTAGATACCATCATCAACCAAAAAGAATTCTTTGATGCAGGTAATCCTGTATACTGTATATATGTAGCTGTTGGACAAAAAGCATCTACGGTTGCGGGTGTAATGAAAACTTTGACCGATAACGGCGCAATGTCATACACTACTATCGTGTGTGCTTCTGCATCTGATCCGGCTCCTTTGCAGTTCTACGCTCCGTTTGCTGGTGCTGCAATTGGTGAGTTCTTCCGTGATACTGGTCGTCCTGCATTGATCATCTATGATGATCTGTCAAAACAGGCGGTGGCATATCGTGAGGTTTCTCTGTTGTTAAGAAGGCCTCCGGGACGTGAAGCTTATCCTGGTGACGTATTCTATCTTCACAGCCGTTTGCTGGAAAGAGCTGCGAAAGTTATTGCGAATGATGATGTGGCAAAGAATATGAACGATCTTCCTGCTTCTATCAAACACCTTGTAAAAGGTGGTGGATCTCTGACCGCTTTGCCGATCATTGAAACACAGGCGGGTGATGTATCTGCTTATATCCCTACCAACGTGATCTCGATCACTGATGGACAGATCTTCCTGGAAGGTAACCTGTTCAACGCGGGTATCCGTCCGGCGATCAACGTGGGTATCTCTGTGAGCCGTGTGGGTGGTAATGCGCAGATCAAATCCATGAAGAAAGTGGCAGGTACTTTAAAACTTGACCAGGCTTTATACCGTGAGCTGGAAGCTTTCTCTAAATTTGGTGGTGACCTGGATGCGGCAACCAAGAATGTAATTGATAAAGGTGCGCGTAATGTGGAAGTATTGAAGCAGTTACAATACTCACCGATGTCTGTTGAAAAGCAGGTAGCAATCATTTACCTCGGTACACAGGGTTTATTGAAAGATGTTGCAGTAAGAAAAGTGAAAGAATTTGAAGCACACTTCTTAACTGAAATGGAAAATAAATTGCCTGATGTACTGGCTGAGTTTAAAAAAGGACAATTAAACGATGCAAGCATTGAGAAAATGGTTACTATGGCCAAAGGTTTGATGGCTTCTTATAAATAATTGCTTCTTTACCTGATCAGAAGCCTTACGTATTACTATCAAAATCCCGGGATGAGTATTTTACTTTCCCGGGATTTTTTTTGTCCATTCTATTTTTCTGTTTTAACTGTTTGTTCCAGAAGCAACAGATCTATATTTCTTATTACATCTCCATAATAAGTTCCTTGTATCGTAATAGGTATTTCACGGGCTTGAAATTGTAACCCGAGTTTTTGCATCTGTTTCGGATCGGGTTGAAGGGTATATGATCCGGGTGGAAGCCCGAGGTAGCTGTAATACCCCTCTACTTCAGATAGTGTTTGTGCTATCAGATCTCTGTTGTTGTTATAAATATTAATGAGTATCCGTTCTATTGGTTTCTTCCCATTTATCGTTTGCATATAGATTGTTCCGGATACTTCACCTAAAACTGTGATCGGTATTTCCAAATGCCTGAATTGGTTGGGGCCAATCTCCACTTTTACCACACCCAATTTTATCTTCCAGGCAATTTCGTCGAAGCTGTTTTTGTCGATGGTTACTAGAAAACTATTGTATGCCTCAAGATTACGAACAACCATACTGGTATCTTTTTTATCTTCTTCCCTGTAACCCCCACCAATGGCAAACCTGAGGCCACTTACTTTTGGTTCGCCCTTATCTTTTTTGCCGTTGTTATTGAGATCTACAAATGAAGAAATGACAAGTCCACCGCGTCCTACACCGGGAATATTGGTAAATTTTGTGTAATCCGATCGGCTATCATGTACAATACTTCCTGATAATGAGCTGATCAGTGCCATTTCTGTACCGGTACTTTTACGTGTAGAAAATCCTGCTATTGTATGCGTAAATTCATAACGGATACCGATGTTAATACTTCTGAAATCACTTTTAAAATTTCTCTCATAATATCCATTAATGTAACCCTTTGTTGTAATTCTTTTTTCAAGTTCTCCTCTGAAGGAAATAAAACGACTGCGATTGTATTCATATTGTACCTGTGGCATGATCATCATCTTGCCGGGCAGGCGTATGGCTAATGAAAGATTACTATATAGATAAGGTTTGTTATTATCTGTAAACAATGCATAAGTGGTAAAGTTGGTGCTCGCGCCCATTATCACTCCTGAGAAAAGAGCTTCTGCTGTTGTGTATTTGGAACCGGGAAGGATAATTTGATAAAAACTAAACCTTGAGTAGGCATTGATTTTTTTTAACTTTAAAGGGAATGAAACAGCAGCTCTTCTTTCTTCAAGATAGGTATTGTAAATTGCCTGTTGCCCTTTTGTGTATGAGATATAATTTACTTCAAACAGCATGTTAGAAGGGAGCCGATAGGTACCGGTAATATTGGATCGCACACCTTGCATGTATTCTGAAGTAAAGAGCATATTACGACCTAACCTGAAATCGGCTTTTATAAATGGCATTCCTTTCGGGTTCAAAATGGAAGATAGATATTCTACTCCGGTTCCGATGGTTAGGCGTTTCACAAGCCCATAATTGACTTGTATACGGTAGAACTTACTTGATGAACCGTCTTCCACTATCCCGGCACTTATATTGTATTCAAGCTTACCAACAGGTAGAAAAGTATAGGGCATAATGATATTTCCTTCAACGATTCTTTGTTCCCCATTAGTGCCATAATATCTTACCTGTATCTGTGTGTTACCATATACAACCGGAACGTCAAAGCCGCAATATCCGGATGCATCAGCTTTTGTATAATCTACCAGCACATTGTTTACATACAATTCAGCCAACCAGCCGGGTTGCGTATAACGATTGAGTCGATAGGTTCCAAAACCCTTTCGAAAAATAGTAGGGCTATTGCTAAATTGTACACCGATCACTGAAGCAAAGATTGAGGAGGTTGCATTTGTATTTATTTTGCCAACCGAAATCTGGCGTAGTAAAATGTTATCGTTGTTTATGTAACGCCATTGATAATATTGCTGTCTTGAAGAGAAGATGTTTTGACTATTGTATTGAAGTGCTACCGTGGTTTCGCCTCCGGCGATCACTCCGCCTAATGCAATATTGGCCTGTGTGGCACTCACATTATTGAAGTCCTGAATGGTATTCAGAGACCAGTCGATCATGCCCAGGCGTAGTGCAGTATATTCAGGGCCAATAGTCGTATCTGCTTTCAACTCATTTCTCAACTTTCCGATATTGGTTCGCATTAGTTCTTGCTTTTTTTCGCTGATCACTGGTAACTCCAGAAGTGTAAATAAGTTTACTGTCAGGCTTCGGTAATCAAACCGACAATCGAGTTTGAATATAGTATTAAAAAGGTCGGCACGCAGGTATAGATTATTTTCATGTTTTATGATCGCAGATCTAGGAAGTTGTGTGATCACATTATGCAAATAAGCTTTTTGGAGCTTTGCATCCAGCAGGTATTTATTTTCCATATTAATAAAGAAACCAGTTAGCGTATCACCGCCTGAAGAATTTCTGTGGTTGATTTTCAGGAAATCGAATATTTCAGAAATGGATAACCAGGCTTTTTCATTTCGGATAATTGCTGAGATTGAGGTGCTGCCTATATCTTTTACGTACAGATCAATTGATATTTCATCATTAAAAACAGGCGTTAGTTTTTGCGAAAATCCAGGCTGCAAGCAAATACACAGTAAGAGACAATAACAGATTCTTACTGTTTTGCAGGGTATGCATTTGTGCAGGTATGAATGATATATTATTAGTTTACCCGACAAATGAAATGAATATTTATTGCTGAATGAATGTGATATAAAACTTTCCGCTATAAGAACCTGAAGGGCTGGTAAGGGGGCCACTCACCGTTAAAGTTCCTCCAATCCTGATAGTAGTTCTAGCCGGAAGGGAAACCGATGTAATAAACGGTGATCCGGTATTAGCGTTACCTACACGTAATGAAACCGTTCCGCCATTGGTTCCGTTAAGTATAATGTTTGGACCGTTTAGTATGGTAACAATGGTTCCTGGATTGGCTTCCAGTTCAAAAATGGCTGGGGAGAATGGAACGCCAATATTAGATTGAATAATATCACCTGTTACTGAACGTGAACCGTCAGGATAAATGATCACAGTACCTCCTGTATTACCACGGAAAAATGTTCCAAAAATCAGTCCCTGCTCGGGATTGGCAAATATGGCTATGGGCCTTGGTGGCAGTGGTGGTTGAGCTTTTACTGCAATATTTATGAAAAGCAGTAGTAAGATCAGATATGATTTTCTCATTATTTGCCAATAAATATTTGTTTGGTGATAACAGCTGTTGATGTGTAGCAGGCTACCTGGTAAATGCCGCCGGGTAGCTGCAGACTTAGTGGATAGCTTCCGCTTTGCGTATACGTTTTCGTACTCAATACCTGTCCGGCCATATTAATAAAACGGATATCTGCTTTTTCTCCTGCAGGCAAATTGAGTATGAGCTGTATGTTTCGCCCTGTACCAAATACCTCAAAGCTCCTTAGGGCAGGTTCTGCAGATAACTGTACTGAAAGAATTTCTTTCCGGCTAAAGACCAATGAAAATCTTTTTTCATAAATGCCGGCAGTCAGGTTGAACCTATAAGAGCTGTTTTGTTTCAGGTCATTATATTTATCTGTTGTTTTGTCAAAGAGATAACAGTAAATATGAGCAGGTAATGCATTTACATCAGTAATAAACAAGGAAAGCTCACCATCCTGCATCATTTGAACACCTAATGGAATATGTGAACTGCTATCCGGTTCAGGTAATGCATTAATGGATAGATTTTGTTGATCAGTACTCACTGTATAAATACTTGGAATTCCGGCATTGGTATTCATGATTTTTAACGCGTCTAAATTCCTGTCAAAATTTTCTGAAGCTGTATTTTGAAAATATATAACAGTTGGATCTGATTCTGCATTGCTATTTATGTTAGCCCTCAATCGCAGCAGAGGTATAGAATCTATGCCATTCAGATGCCTGTAGGTTTGTGGTACCACGGTAATCCTTGTTGCATTGCTTATACCCAGTATTCCTGTAACCGGGAAAGTGCCTGTTGAAACATGAATAAAAAATCCCTGCATGGCAGGAATAATATTATTCGCTTTTCCATCACTGGATACATGGTTAATATAGCTGCTGTACGTTCCCCCATATTGATCAGTACTGCCGGCATCAAAAAAATACAAAGCATTATCAATATTGGTTTTGGTCCAGCCGGATACTGCATCCCAGTTGATAGGTGAGGGATATGGATTACTAACCAGGTTAAATCCTTTGGTATACGTTAGGTTATGATTGCTGAGCGTAATTGAAAGATTTCTGTTGTTAATTACACCGTTCATGTCTATCGTATTGGGTGCAATACCTGTTCCTAACTGGAAAGCATATCCACGCATGGGTACTAAGGCATTGGCAGCTGTAGTATATGCTATCCAACCGTTGGATGGCTGGTTTTCGTCGTGCCGGTATACAGAAGGGAAACCGGCTGTAAGGTTTACATCATCCGACATTTCATTAACTGTTGCAGATTGAAAGGGTGAGCCGAGGTATTTATAACCAAAACCATTTGCGAGGTATCCCTGCATAGTTAGGTTTCCTGTTATATCTCCCGTACCGGTACCATCAACTAATGCGGTTTGTATAGCATTGGCCAATAATGTAAAGTTGTTATTGGCATTTAATATTCCATCGCATTTTACAATATGTTTGAGCGAATGGCCGCCTGAATTAATAGAAGTAGTACTGCCCGCAGTAATAACCAGATTATAAAATGAACTAGCACCGGTTCCATTTAATTGTTGTGTGGCTCCTCCAAATACAACGAATCCGCCACTGTGTGTAGATTTTCCGTTATTGATCCAGTTGTACTTTGTTACAATATTTCCTGACTTGGCTATTAAATAAGCGCCTGCCGGAATACGCAGACCTTGCGCCATTAACAACAATGGCCATATGAAAGTTGTTATGCAGAGAAGTTTGATATGGTTGGTTTGCAGCATACATTTATTTTGTTTCTGTTAACCATTGTATATCCTGAAAGGTGACTACATCATTGCTGTTTATTGACTTACACCAAATTTCGAAATAATCATTCTTACTAATATTCTGAAGATAGATTACAGTTGCAAATTGAAATGGCTGGTTGCTGGTTGTGATACGTAATGTTGTTTCTCCTATTGGTGTAGCAACTACGCCATTTTTGATTAAAGCAATAGAAACCGTTTTATTACTGCTATTTACAGAAAGATTGCCGGTGATCATGACCAATGCATCTCTTTTATTTAATGGGAGATATGTGATACGGTTGTTTGAGATTACCCATTTACTAGTGAGATTTAGCGTGTTTGTCCATTCTGCCTTATACCAGTTGTTGGCGTTGTGAAGGGTAGTGGTGGTATTGTTGTTAATTACATCAATCTTGCAGGAAGGATTGTGATTCACATCACCTAAATTGTTTAAAATATAAGCATTGGCATCCCGCCCGTCTGTTCTTGTGAAATCAAATCCTTGTAAAAATGACCCGGTGATATTCCAGGTATTTGTAGCGATAAATATTGTTGTAAAGGGTGTAAAAGTGACAGGCGTATAGTCAATACAAATGTCGGTTTGGTCTTTTAAATAAAAACCGCAGTTGATCACTGATATTATGGAATTAATGCCAGATTTTAGACTGATGCCAAGGTGACAATTGGTGAAATCAGTCTCTGATATTTTGAAAATAACACCGGAATTAGCTCCGGCAGCTACTTCTATGCCGGATACAACTGCATCCCTTATATCCGTGTCGAACATAAAGAATTCGACAT
>CANGOX010000085.1 GCA_947455605.1 Chitinophagaceae bacterium | reverse complement strand
TTGATATTGGGTAGGGTTCAAGACCATCCAATACATCATATACCTTGCGTCGTGGATCTGATAGAAAGGTTCAAGTTCTATTTGTGCTGCATTTTTGATGTTTAGTGAAGGAACAGTAAAGTGTAAGGGTTTGTTTTTTACCGGCACCAAACCGGCAGCAATGACTGCAGGATTATCTTCAATTATCACCGGTGCCTTATCCAATGGAAGTTTTGCTCCTGAAGGGATATGTGCCCAGCGACTATCATCTGCTATCAGTCCTTTCAGATCTTCGGTTCCTGTTTTGGCACCCAATAAAACAGGGCCATGCATAAAAGCAATATAATTCGGAACATTGGGCAGATGCTCAATAGATGTATGCATAGGAAGTTTTACCTGAATGATATCGCCTTTTTTCCAATGGCGATTGATTGACAGATAGGAGGAGGGATGAACGGAATAGGGGATCTTTTTACCATTCACCATTACTTCCAAAGCTTTATCTGCCACCCAGGAAGGATATCTCACCAATAAACTGAAATTTGCTTCACCTTGCGTTACAGTTAATTTTGTTTGTTCTTCAAACGGAAATTGGGTTTCCTGTTTTATGGTAATTTTTTTTGCTTTCCAGTTTAGGTTTGATGAAATAAACAGATTCAGAAAAAGTGAGTCTTTTGTATGAGCATAAATCAGTTCATTGTATTTGCCGTGATTTTCCATTCCACTGCCCACACAACACCACATACCCTGATTAGGTGCTGAATACACACGGTAACTTCGTGGCCGGGCCGGTGTAAAATATACATAACCCCCATTATCTGGATGCTGTGTGGAGAGTATATGATTGTAAAGTGTACGCTCATAATAATCAATATAAGCGGCGGAAGGATTTACCCGAAACAAATCACCGGTAAGCTTCAGCATATTATAAGAATTACAGGATTCAGGGCCTTCTACATCATTAATAAAGTCAATAGATGAGGCGGCGGCAGGAAAGAATTCTCTGCGACTGTTACCCCCTAATGCAAGTGATCTGCGGGAGGTTACGGTTTGCCAGAAAAAGTTTCCGGCTTTTTTATAAGCAGGATCATTATCCAGTTCTCCAATTCGTTCAAAACCTACTGCTTTGGGTACTTGTGTATTGGCATGTTTATTATCAAGATTATCCTTTTCAGCTGCCATAGCATCCAGCAGCATTTTATGCGAAAACCGTTTTGCAGCACTCAGGTATTTTTTATCACCGGTTATCTGGTAAGCATCTGCAAACACTTCATTCATTCCGCCATGTTCGGTATCGAGCATAGATTGCATCTGTGCATCAGTCAGATTTGCAGTGATGGAAATGCCCCAGTCACAAAATGAGATAAATATATTTTTCGCTTTTTCATTTCCGGTATATAACCAGGCATCTCTTAAGCCCGCAAACATTTTATGTACATTATACCACGGTACCCATGCAGCCCGAAAAGCAGCAAAATTACCCTGCTGCAGGGTGCTCCATATTTTTGAACTGTTGGGAACTGCCCCCACATATCCTTTACCCCATGTTGGGTTATTAATGGCATTGGCATCCTGACATTTTTCCAATTCATCGAGCATATAGTCAAGTCTCTTTCCACATTCCATGTTTTGGGTAGTGGCATAATTAATGGCCAGTGCAGATAAATAATGACCGCCTACATGCCCATCCAAACCATCCCAGTTAGGATAGGTTTTTGCTTTTGCAGGCAACCCTGCTTCTTTTCTGTATCCTGCCAATAAACGGTCAATATCATATTGAAGAATTAATTTGATATTCAGATCGCGGGCATGTTTGAATGGGCCACTCAGCAATGAAACATCCTGCGAAGGAAATTCGTTTGGATATAATTTATCCTGCGCAAATGTTACGTTTATTAAAAGTGCAACAACTATTGTCAGTGTAAGCCTGCGTTTAATAACCATTTTATGCCCTTTCTTCATAACCATGTTTACAAGTGATAAACCAATTTTCTTTCCTCTAAACCGTTTATTTAACCATCTCGATACCCATTAATTCCAACATTTTTTTCGCATACCTGTTCCCCAATTCTTTGTAGCCATCTGCCGTAAAATGGAGATTATCAGGACCATCTGCACAACCTGCGGATGAAATCACATAAGAATTTTTAATTTTTTGAGGAAGCGTAGCAATGATCTTGTTCATGCCTGCACAAATACCACCCTGATCTGCATTAACCGTTTCACCGGCCAGTAAAGGAACTTTTTTTGCATTCAGTTTAAGATCTTTTAAAAGATTATCATATACCCCTTTCACTTTTGTAGTCCACATAGAATCGTTGGGGTTTGATTCTCCCTGGTGCAGAAGTATGCCTTTGATCACACCATCTTTTTGGGCTGTTTTAGCCATTTCCACCAGCCGCGCATAGGGATTACCTTCATACTCTTTGATCATACCGATCATCCATTGTGGTGCTTTCTCTACATAGGACTGGTAATTGTCTTTATCAAACAATTCAATTTTACATCCACCTACTGCCACATTGATGATTCCTATCCTTACATCTGCGGGTAAATTGGCCACCATCGATCTTCCAAAAAAATCGGTTAGGGTTAAACCTGTCCGGCAACGGCATAATGGCGGAATGGCTGTATACCATTGACCTTTTTTCCTGTTTAAATTGGGGCAGTCCACTGCTTCCATTACCTGAAAACGACTATCAATATTTACGGTATCCTCAGGTCTTACTTTGGCATTACCTTCCATATTTGATTGACCAAAGCTCAAAAAGATATAAAATTTCTTATCCTGCGAAAATGTTTGCAAGGTGCTTATCAATAACATGGCAAGAAGTAATGGTTTGATTCTTTTTTTCATATGATAAAAGGTTGACTTTTATAATTTATGTTTCTTGTGTTCATATTCCTTTTGACATTTTCAATAGTTGCTATTCCATAGCTATTTAGAGATTTTCAGTTGAAGAATACTTACAGAATTCGGATCCAACGTTTGCGTGAATCTTTGTTCAATTCCCTGGATGGTTGATTTTACCGGGATAATATTTTCCGGATCTTTAACGGTATTGGTATCCTCTGGTTTATTTCCTTTGATCACAACAAAAGTTGCTGAAGAGGCTACTTTTTTTATACCATTCAGATTGATCACTATCGGTTGTTTCTCTTTGGTGGTGTTCACCAGTTTAATATAAACGGATCCTGTTTTTTCATCTCTGGTTGCGCTATAAAAAACGGTAGGAACCAGAGGCCCCTTTGTCAATCCATTGGCACTGTCGCGGCGTGAAAGTGGTCTGGGTTGTGTAGGAATATTTTCTGCAGTTACCGGAATGATCCTTGTGCCAAGATAATTGCCAAATAATTGCTGCACATAATAAGCAGGAGAACCATAACTTGTCAATGCATCGTAACCGATCAGATCAGAATCCCATTGCCAGGCTTTAGGTGCAGTAGCTGTAGCGGTATTTACGTTTACGAATAAAGGAGCGTAACATGACATGATTACCAGGTCTGAGTTTCTTTCCATTCCTGTCATCCAGGCAGCATCCCCCAATGCTGCATTTAAATTGGTGGTGGGTGCACCTTCACGTGTTGCCCATTCTCCTACAAATATTTTTGGACCCTTTCTGTCATATTTATCATACTGGGAAGCATTTTCCCACATGGCCCAGGAGTCCCGGTAATAATGTTCATCCAGGATCTCTACTTTTTTACCGGTAGTTACTTTCTGGTTTGGATATTGTGCATCGGCAATGGTTGATATGCAATGCAGGTTTGGATATTTGGCTTCAATAGCAGCTCTGAACTGGTTAAACCTGCCATCATAGCTATTGCTTCTGTCAAACCAATCTTCGTTGCCAATTTCTACATACGTCAGTTTAAAAGGTGCGGGATGCCCGTCTGCTGCCCGTTTAGCCCCCCAGTAGGTTTTCGTATCGCCAATGATATACTCGATTTCATCGAGTGCATCATCAACATAGGGTTTTAAAAGTGGCCCGGCATCAATATGATCACCGTTTAATGAATACCCTGCATATATCCCCAATAAAGGTTCTGCTCCTATATCCTCACACCATAATAAGAATTCAAGAAGGCCCATACCATCCGATGCACGATATCCCCATGATCCGTTATGCCCGGGGCGTTGCTCTAAAGGGCCTAGAGTGGTCTTCCATGGAAAGGCATCAGTTATCAATGGCCCTTCCAGATAATTGCCCCCCGGAAAACGTAAAAACTTAGGTTTCATATCAGCCATCAACCTGATCAGGTCGGGGCGGTTACCATTGGGCCGGTTATTATGTGTGGGAGGGAATAAGGAAACAAGATTAAAATAGTAAAGACCGGTTCTTTCTGTCGAAATCACAAATCTTGCGTCTGTTGTTGTTTTTATATTGGCAGCTGTAGTTAAGGTTACTGCATATTTTTTCCAAAAGATGCTTTTCTCCAGTTGTATGGTTCCTGATGCATATACTGTTTTACCATCATTGCTTTCAATGGTTACCGTTATTGGTCCCGGTGTATTATCATCAATAACAGGAGCAGGATTAGCCGGTGCAGGCTGGCCCGGACGGCGTGGTGGTTGAAAACTGCCGGAGCCTTTCATATAAAAAGATGCATGATAGGTTGTGGAAGGTTTTACAGGTATACCCCAAAAGCCTTCGTTGGCAATACCAATTCTGCCACCATTTTTTTCAACTGTTAAACGCAGGCAGGTGGTTAATGCACCGGTTATGGCATGGCGGCGTTCATCGAAAGGAATATTTTCCTGTCCCATTGCCGCCATTAATTTGATATTGGCTTTTGAGGCTGAATCATTGCGCACCAGGCTCCATCCTTCCGGATTTGATTTGTTGTCTTTAAAGATGCGATTACGGATCAATTCAGGATACAGACCTCCGTCATAAGCATGATTGATCTCTTCAGTCATTAATCCATACAACATGGGGCTGACACCCGCACCCGGTTTGGTAAAATCTAATGTTAATGTGGGTGTTTGTGAAGAAGCAGGCACTGTTATGATAGATGCCAGCACAAATGCTCCGAAAAGAATATGGATAATTTTATTTTTCATACAGAATTGATTTTAACTGTCAGATCGTTTTGATTTGTTGGATTATTGAAAAAGTACCTGAGCAAAATTGAAAAGGTTATTTCTCCATACCGGCCATGTGTGTCCACCGGGATACTCACTGTATTTGTATTTGATATTCATTTCATCAAACTTTGCCAGCATGGTTTTACAATTGGCGTAAGCAATATCTTCCTTGCCACCCATGGCTATCCATAAACTTTTCAGGTTATTGTTAATAGCGGCCATATTGTTCTTCATAAATAAATATTGCGGATCAGACAATGCCGGCTGATTGGCAAACCAACCGGAACTGAATACGCCCAGATAAGAGAACATATCTGTGTTTTTAATGCCTGCATACAATGTTTGTAAGCCACCTAAAGACAATCCCGCCAACGCCCTGTTATTGGCGCCGGGTTCTGTTCGAAAATTATTTTCAATGAAAGGGATCACGGATTGCTTAAGTTCGTTTTCAAATTTTTGTAAAGATGATTCGCCAAAACCAGCCATGCCTCCGCCGCTGAAGTTGCCATCCATCATTACAATTATCATGGGGTTGGCTTTTTTGGCAGCAATTAAATTATCCAATATAAAATCTGTTTTGCCCTGCTGCGACCATCCTCTTTCATCTTCACCACCCCCATGTAAAAGATAGAGTACGGGATATTTAGCCGCTGCATTCGAATCATATGCCGGCGGGGTGTACACATAACACTGTCTCCATGAGTTGGTTACCCTGGAAAAATATTTTTTGATCCGGATATCTCCATGGGGTACGTTTCTGGCTGCGTAATAGGCACCTCCTGCAAATGGAATTTCAATACCGCTGGCCATTCTTCCCATACCATAAAATGATTCACTGGCAGGGTCTGCCACTGCAACACCATCAATCAGCAGAGAATAATAGTGAAAGCCTTCGCTGATAGAATCCGTAGTAGTAGCCCACACGCCACTATCATCTTTTATCAGATCATATTTCCTGCCAAGATCGATCTGTACTTTTTTAGCATCCGGTGTTTTGATACTGAATTTTACCCGGCTATCACTCAATATCTGTGGATAGGCGCCATTACGGATATTGGTAGATGCAGGAACACCTGCCACCGGATATTTCGAAAAACTGGCTGCATCAACCGGTTTAAATAATAATTGTGAAAACATAAAGAGCCCGTTCTTCCATACTTTAAAATCATGCACACCGGGTTCGATAAAATAGATATGGGGCACATTATTTTTTTCAAAATAATCATGCGTTCTTTTGCTAAAAGTGATTAACCCATCACTGGCACCACAGGAGATAAATAAAAGTTTCAATTTTCTTTTAGCAGCTTCCGGATCGGGGAGAAGTTCCTGAGGTGGTTTAGTATTGGGTGCAGAAGAAAATCCACCCACCCAGGCAAACATATCCAGGTTGCCTAATCCAAAATTCAACGATTGTCCGCCACCCATCGATAAACCGGCAATAGCCCTGTGTTCACGATCTTTCAGTACGGGAAAATTCTTTTCAACATAGGGGATCAGATCATTCAGCAGATCTTTCTCAAAAGTGGCAAATGCCTGCACTTTATCCGGTGCCATGATATTTCCGGTTGCCCTGTCATCTTTCATTGCGCGTCCATTGGGCATCACAACAATCATAGGTTCCAGCTTTCCATCCGCATACAGATTATCCAGAATGGTTTGCGGGTTACCTCCATTGAGCCATTCTTTTTCATCGCCACCTATCCCATGTAAGAGATACAAAACAGGGTAGTTTTTCTTTTGCGAATAGCCAGGTGGTGTATAGATCAGTGCACGCCTTTTTGTTTCAACCGTTTTAGATTCATAGGTGATGGTATCAATAGTGCCATGACTTATATTATCCCTTTTTACATCAAATCCCGGTGTGGCTGGTTTTACAGCATCCTGCGAGTTAACAGATGTCATAAACAGCACCAGGCAGGCAGTGGTAAAGAACAATTTTTTCATATGGATTTAGTTATCGAAGTGAGTTTCATGTAATCTTATTGGTTATTTTATTTAAAAAGTAAACTTGCATATTGTTTCAGGTCTCTTCTCCAGGTAAGCCATTCATGCGCCGTACCGGGTGATTCATAATATACATGTTTGATTCCCTGTTTATCCAGCATGGTACGAAAGGCACCTACTGATGCAGGAAAAGGATTAGGTTCTTTTGTTCCTAGCCCAAGCCAGAATAATTTTATCTTATTACTAACGGCAGCACCGTCTTTGAATTTTCCATCAAGAAAAGTTGCGGGATCTACCGGATCCGCACTCGGGTAATTAGATGTTCCGCTAAAACCGCCGATAGCGGAGAATTTATCGAGGTTGTTCATAATAATCCTGATGGTTTGATTGGCACCCATGGAGAGGCCGGCGATCGCACGATGTTCACGATCAGCCTTTGTGCGGAATTTTGTATCTATCATTGGAATCATCTCATTGATCATTACTTCTTCAAATATTGACACTGGACGTGTTTTATTTTCGATTGCTCCCTGGTCCTGTGGTTTGTTTGCATAACCATTATCCATCACAATGATCATAGGAGCTGCTTTTTCTTCAGCAACCAGGTTATCCAATATCAGATTTGCTTTTCCCTGTACGGCCCATCCTGTTTCATCTTCGAAACTTCCATGCTGCAGGTACAACACAGGGTAGCGTTCTTTTGTATTTTTATTATAAGCAGGAGGCGTATAAACAAAACATCGTCTCCACGCATTGGTTAATTTTGAGAAATAAATATTTTCACTTACAAGACCATGCGGAACATCTCTCAGTGCATAAAATTCCTGATCCTTCGCAGGCACTTCAACACCACTTCCCCAACGGCCAGCGCCATAGAAGAAGAGGCTTCCGGGATCTGGCACGGAAGCCCCATCGATATTTAACTGGTAGTAATGAAATCCCTCGTCCTGTGGAAGCGATTCGCCCGTCCAAACCCCTCTTTCATCTTTTGTAAGATCATATTTTTTGCCGCCCAGATCCAGTTGCACTTTTAGCGCCTGTGGTGCCAAAATACTTGCACGAACGCGGCCTTCATTGTTCACCTGAGGATATTGTTTACCGGGTTGATTACTGGCTGCGGGTTTAAAATCATTGACCGTTTGTGCAAAACAGATACTGCCAAAAAACATGACAGATGAAAGTAAAATGTTTTGCTTTTTCATATTGATAACTTACTGGTTATAGGTATTAACAGACGGGATATTCATTACCTGATTATGTTTTTATTTTTTAAACAGCAAAGGCGCCATCTCATGTAAACTCCTTCTCCAGGTAAGAAACTCGTGTGCAGTGTTTTCAGAAACATACGAAACGGCATTGATGCCAGCGCCTTTCAATGCTGTCGCGGCACTCTTAATCCCATCCGGTCTTTCTTTACTTCCGCAGCTCAGGAAAATAAGTTTGGGTTGCGGTTTATCCTTAAAGTCTTCTGGTGCATAAGTTCCCCCGCTCAGTAGGCCATAGTATGCAAATACCTCAGGCTTATTAAGTGTAACGGATTTCGTTTCCATGCCACCCATTGAAAGCCCCGCCATCGCCCGGTCTGAGGGTTTCGCAACGGTGCGGAAATTGGCATCGATAAAAGGGATCAGTTCATCTACCAGTACGGTTTGAAATGAATCTACTTTAAAGTTTCTTAAACCACTACCAAATTTTATTTCGTTGGTCATGCCGTAGGTCATCACAATAATAAATGGCTCAGTTTTATTTTCTGCGATCAGGTTATCCATGATCAAATTGGCACGGCCCTGGTTGCTCCATGCGGTTTCATCTTCGCCCCAGCCATGTTGCAGATAAAGCACAGGATAACGTTTGTTTGATTTTTTATCATAACCCGGTGGTGTGTAAACAAAAGCTCTGCGTGAAGTAGCCGTGCTTGGCGAAGGAAACAGCACTTGCTGTACATTACCATGCGGAACATCTTTCAACGCATAAAAATCCTGATCATGCGCAGGTATTTCTATACCACTTTCCCAACGCACCGAACCATAATAATTCATGGCTCCGGGATCGTTGAATTTTCCGCCATTGATATTGATATTGTAATAATGAAATCCTTCATCCATCGGACCTTCCGTAGTGCCCATCCACGAACCATCAGCTGATTTGGCGAGTCGGGTACCACCTCTTCCTCCCAGGCCAAGACTAACTTTTACACTATCCGCTCTGGGTGCCACAATCCGGAAACGAACATACCCCTGCGAGTTTACCTGCGGGTATTCTTGCTGCGGTTGATTAAGGATAGAAGGTTTAAAATCCTCTTTAACAACAGGTGGTGTTGTCTGCGCCAAACAGATACCACTTAAAAAAGTGGTAGCCAAAGCAATGAGCAAAGTTTTGAGTTTCATTTTTATTGTTTTGAAATGAGAGTGTATGTTTGTCCTTTTACTGTAGATATATCATATACAAATGTCTCTTTTAATACAGTTGCAGCAATGGTTGTTTTTTCTGAAATTACCGGATCTGTTGGTTTCTCTGTTTGATAAAAAGGGTTTCTATTTTCTCCATTTGCTTTTTTTAAAGCACTGCCATTCAAAAGCTTAGTTTCATTGGGAACCATGATGCGAAGATTTCCTCCTAATGTTGACCTAATAACAGCTTTGGTTATTTTACCTTCATACCATTCCATACTTACTATTTCAAATCCGCCTCTGGCGCGAAGCCCGGTAATGCTGCCGGTTTGAGACCATACATCCGGTAAAGCAGGAAGTAAATGTAGCGTACCATCATCGCTCTGCATCAGCATTTCGGTTATACCCGAAGTGCATCCGAAATTTCCATCTATCTGAAAAGGAGGGTGGGCATCAAACAAATTATTATATGTGCCACCACCACCAGAATTAACACCTAGCGGAGTAAGTTGGCTTTCAATTAATTTATATGCATGATTACCATCCAGCATTTTTGCCCACCAGTTTACTTTCCAGCCCATACTCCAGCCGGTAGAAACATCTGAACGTTGTATCAATGTGTTTTTTGCGGCATTGAATAACTGCGGTGTTCGGTAAGCAGAGATCTGGTTAGATGGAAATAATCCATAGAGATGTGAAATATGCCGGTGATGATCATTAGGATCATCAATATCATCCAGCCATTCCTGTAATTGCCCGTATTGGCCAATATGCATGGGAGCGAGGCGGCTACGTAGTTTTTCTAAAGTATCCAGTAATAATCTGTCTTTCTGTAAAATTTTGCCTGCATTAATAACATTGCTGAATACATCGAAAATGATCTGGTTGGTCATGGTTACGCCAACATCCAATGAAGATCCCTGGTGTGCTTTTGGGGCATTCTCAGGCGACAAATCAGGAGAAATCACCAGCCAGTGATAGACAGGGTGTTCAATTAAAAAATCAGCATAAAAAAGAGCGGCTCCCTTTAATACCGGATAAATGGAAGCAAGGTATTTTTTATCACCGCCATATTGGTAATGTTCCCAAAGATGTTGGGTTGTCCACCCGCCTCCATTGATCCATGAACCCCAGAATGCACCGTCTACTGCACCGGTAGCCCGCCAGATATCTGTATTGTGATGTGCCATCCAGCCACGTGTTCCATACATGTCTTTTGCGGTTTGCTGCCCTTTTTCAGACATGTCCATCACCATTTGCAAAAAGGGTTGATGCAGTTCTGCCAGATTCGTTTTCTCTGCCGGCCAGTAATTCATTTCTGCATTGATATTGATCGTGTATTTGCTATCCCAAGGTGGCCTTAATTTATTATTCCAGATGCCTTGCAGGTTCGCAGGTTGGCCTCCGGGTTGCGACGAGGAAATTAACAGGTACCTGCCAAATTGATAATACAGGGCTGCAAACTGCGGGTCATGGGTTGTATTGAATTTCTTTAATCTTTCATCGGTAGGATACTTTGCCGCTTCTGTTGAACCAAGATCTAGCTTTACCCGGTTAAAATATTTTTGATAAGCAGCAATATGTGCTTTAATAATTGCACTATATGGTTTAACGACTGCGTTTTTCAGGAAATATCCGGCTCTTTCATTTTCATTGCCGCTTACATCATGGTAATTAATAAAATTGGTGGCAATGGAAATATAGATGGTTACTGCATCTGCATTTTGTATGATCACAGAAGTATCTGATGAAGATCGTGTTCCTCCTTCGTTATTAAATTCTGTAATGCCTTTGTATTTTACCATTCCCTTTACACCTTCATGATCCATTACTGTTCCGGAAATAGTTAACTGCCGGGATGCGTATGTTGTAACCGTAATGTTTGACTGTGGTGTTGAATAAAATGCACTGAAAGAAATACTTTTTGGTTTGTTAGCAGTTAGATGCATCACAATTATCCGATCAGCCAATGAAGCGAATACTTCCCGTGTGTATACAACACCGTTAACGGTATAGGAAGTTTTGGCGATCGCTTTTTCTATATCCAGTTCCCGGTAATAATTTGTATAATTTTCATGCCCTTCAAATCGCAGATGCAGTTCTCCCGCAGGTTCAAACATCTGTCCATGTGATTTTTTGCTGATGATAGCATTGTTAGCCATACGTTCAGCATTTTTTTGTTTGCCTTCAAATATCAGTTTACGGATCTGGCTGAGTGAATCTAAAGACAAAGGGTTGTCATTTCGGTTGGGGCTTCCACTCCATAATGTATGCTCATTTAACTGAATGGTTTCTGTTTCCACATTTCCATAGATCATCGCTCCCAATCTGCCGTTGCCAATTGGCAAAGCATTTTCCCACACTTTACCGGATGGTTTAGTGTACCACAACCTAAGGCCCTGACCAGATTGTGAAAAGCAAGGTAGTGTTGCCAATATGCCCAGTATAATCATGCTTCTTTTCATCATGATAATATTAGATTGGGCAGTTTTTTTGAGAATAATTCTTCATATCAATCAGTATTAATTTTTTAATGTATTATAACAAATGCAATCGGTTGCACGTAGATAGACAAAAAAACAGATCTGTTTTTGTATTCAAATCAACCTGGTTAAACAAGTATTTTTTTATATAATAGTTATCAGCAAAATTCATTAGTGTCTGTTTTTTTTTGTTTTATAGCAGTCTAGCAGTCATATCAGTTGAAATGATTACTGCTTATTTATCTGTTCTGAATGGTGAAGCAGGCAAACCTTCTTTGTTATATAAGTTAGGATGCACCGGATTATCGGCCCAGGCATACCTTACATACTTCGGTTGTGATACTGCTTCGTTCCATACAATTATTTTATCACCATCGATCTTTGCTTTCGCCCATACAAATTTTTTATCTGCACCCGCTATGGCAAAATCACCGGGCTCCTCATTGTCATTGGTAATCAGGCCGGTTCCGGTATTTGAAAAACGGATACTGATTTTATTTCCATCCATTATTTCTGCAGATTGGAATATAGGACCGGAAAACACAATATCTTTTTGGTAACTGAGTCTCATGGCAGTTAGGGCAAGCCTTTCTCCAACATCTTTTTTATTATCAGGATGTATATCATTCCATTCTCCCAGGTCAATGGTAACGGTTAATGCAGTGTTGGCAACAGATAAAGATTTTAATTGTGCTTCTCTCAGCATCGCCCAATCACTTTCAGACGGCAGATAATTGTAATCCATAAAACCGGGAAGCTGAATATTTAAAAATGGTAAGTCTCCCTGGTTCCAATGGGTACGCCAATCTTTAATTAAAGCAGGTAATAATCTGTTATATTCCGCAGCTTTTCCTGTATTCGCTTCACCCTGGTACCAGCAAAATCCACGAATGGTATAGTTTATCTCCGGAGCAACCATCGCATTGTATAAAGCGGTAGGTTGATTGGGAAAAGAAATGCCTCCAAAACCGCCACCACGGCCCATGGGCTGAAAAACATCACCCACTTTATATTGCCATGTACCTTTCAGATCGATCGTATCATTTCCTGCAAAAAGAGAATAAGGTTTGTCGGTAACAAATCCGCCTTTACCTGCTGTATTCGTAACTCTGATCGTGATGATATTTTTTCCGGGACGCAAAACATCTGCGGCAACTTTATATCTGCGTTGCGGGTATTGGTAAGTTGTATTCCCGATTTGTTTTCCGTTGATGTATAACTCATCCGCATCAACAATTCTCCCTAGAAAAACCTTCGCTTGTTTTCCTGTCATGGATGCAGGAATATTGATTTCTTTTCTATACCATACCACTCCATTCAGATCTTTCACACCCTGGTCTTCCCAATAACCCGGAATATTGATCGAATGCCATCCTTTGGGTTGATAGGTTATATCGTACCATTTTTTCTCTCCTGTTAGTCCAAGATCTGTTTGTTGCCGAAGACGAAAACCGTTACCGGGCCTGTTAAAACTGTTCAGATAAGCTGTGTCTTTGTTTTTCTGAATAATATTGGTAATGGAAGGAAAATCGCTCAGTCCTGTTTCACTGATCCATGCTTCAATGGGTGTACCGCCAACTGAGGCATTAATGATCCCAATGGGTATATGAAATTCTTCAAAAATCTTTTTTGCAAAAAAATAAGCAACCGCTGAAAACGGCCTTACATTTTCACCAACGGCTGCCTGCCAATTTCCCGAAGGAAGATCGCTCTGGGGCCCGGCAAGATTATTAACATTGGGAACCCAGAATTGACGTATCTCAGGATAATTAGCTTCTGCAATCTCTTTAGCATACCGTACATCATGAATATTCAGTTGATGCACCATATTACTTTGGCCACTGCAAAACCAGATATCGCCAAACAATATATTGTTCAGCGTAATTTTATTTTTGCCTGCAAATTCTATCGAATAAGGCCCTCCGGCTTTTTCGGGAGGAAGGGTGAGTTTCCAGTTACCGGATTTATCAGCTCGTGTAATTATTTTTTTCCGTTTGAATGTAACAGTAATTTTTTCTTCTGAAGATGCCCGTCCCCAAAGGTTCACATCCGTATCGCGCTGTAAAATCATACTGTCTCTGATGATAGCCGGCAGTGTTATTTGCGCAGATAAATAAAAAGGGAAGGAGATGCCTATCCCAAACAGTATGGCAGCGAATCGTTTTTTCATGTATTTGTAAATTCAAACTTCAGATACGGATAACCTTCTTATGTTTCTATGTATGATTCCTGAAACCCGGCCCTGCTTGTTGATACTACCTGCCTTTTTTAATAAAGCTCAAGGCCTGTTATATTACTCAATCCGGATGTACCCTCTCACAGATCCTTTTTTAGCGATGATTCCCTGATGATGAGATCAGATTTTACAGTTATTCTGTTTGTGGATGTGATAACAGACACATTTTTCAAATGATCGATCAAATTACGTGCTGAGATCTCTCCCATACTTTTGCCTGGATAATTAATGGTAGTTAGCTGCGGCTCAACAATCTTACTGATTGATTCATTATTAAAACCTACCACTGCAATATCTCCCGGAATGTTGATACCATTGCGTTTCAGCTCATGCATACAAACGGCTGCAACAAAGTCGTTGGTAATAAACAAGCCATCCGGCAACGGGTTCATCTGTAGAATTTCTAAAGCGGCTTCCAGTCCGCTTTCTTCTCTCAGGTCTTTTTCAAGTACCAGGTCTTCATGGTAGGCTATACCCGCATCAAACAAAGCATCAGCGTAACCGCGGTGGCGCTGAAAAAAAACATTCTGGGTTAAATCGGCGGTAAGGATGGCTATCCGCTTACAACCCTGGTCAATCAGGTGCTTAGTAGCCAGATAGCCACACCTGCAGTTGTCTATAATAACATGTGTCTGGTCACTATTTTCATTTACCCTGTCAAAAAATATAACCGGAATGTTTTTTTCGAAGAAAATTTTAAAATGCTCAAGATCGTTCGAGGTATCTGTGAGTGAAGCAATTAGCCCATCCACTCTCTTGTGAAACAGGTTATTGGCATTGGCAATTTCTTTTTCAAAATCGTTTGCCGAGTGGGCAATAATGATATCATACCCTTCTTTCGTGGTCACATTTTCAATACCGGCTAAAACGGCAGTAATAAAGTTACTGTTCAGATCATGCAGCAATACCCCTATTGTATGGGATTTCTGTTTGCGGAGGTTGCTGGCAAAGCTATTGTGCCGGTAGCCCATTTCTGCCGCCTTGTCCAGGATCAGCTTCCGGGTAGAATGGCTGATCAGCTTATTGTTTTTCAATGCCCTGCTTACGGTTGAAGGGGAAACGTCCAACTCTCTGGCTATATCATATATAGTGATCTCTCTGTTCATTATGCAGGAAAATTGAACCCGATGACCAAAATAGGGTTTTTTTTAAAAAAAATGCCATCGATTGCATTTTTTATTTTTTTTTATATACTTTAGGGCTTGTAAATATGCTAGACGGTCTAATTACGAGGATCTTTTGAAATATATCATGTAGTAATAAAAAGGTTAAAACCATTACTGTTACTGCATATAATGGAATTGGGTACTGAAATAAAACTGAAATTGGATTAATGCCGATTCGGTTTTTTTTTAAATAAGTTATGCAACCGATTACATTAATAAATTTTAATAGAGTACCAGATTGGTTTCCTAACATAAAAGATTGCTGCTTATATGAGAATCAGGATTATCCTTTTTGTGCATGTGGTCAACCTAATGGTAATGAGAAAAGCGTCCCTATTCCTGATCCTCCGTATTTGTAAATACACTTCCATCACCTCCTTATTACATTATTTATATGCTGCTTTCCCGCGCAGCAACATAGAAACCTTATTTTCTGAATATGTATGAGAACGATCATTCTTCAGAAAATCTTTACCAAACGATATGCTTAACCAAAAAAATGTAAACATGCTTAAGAAAAAAACAGCAAAAATGCTTTGCCTGACAGTTGCAATGCTAATTTTTGCAATTATGTCCTTCGCACAAACCCTGAGTGTGAAAGGACGTGTTTTAGACGATAAAAGAGAGCCGATCAGTGGTGCCTCTATTGTTGTTAAAGGAACAAAACTGGGGGCAAGTACTGATGCAGGCGGTAATTTTTCTGTTTCAGTAGCGAAAGGTGGTGTACTGATCGTAAGTTCTTTAAACTATCAGGATCGTGAAGTGATAGTAAATTCAACAGCTTCGATTACGATCAATCTGGTCTCTTCAGAGAAATTGCTGGGAGAGGTTGTTGTAATTGGTTATGGTACCCAGCGGAAAAAGGATGTAACAGGGTCTACGGTTTCTGTAAAAGGAGAAACACTGAATGAGATCAAAGCGCCTAACGTCTTTAACCAATTACAGGGAAGAGCTGCCGGTGTTGATATCGTAAACAATAGTTCAAATATCGGTCAGGGTGGGGAGATCCGCATCCGTGGTAACCGTTCATTAACCGGTACCAATAACCCATTGCTGGTAGTAGATGGCATGGTTTATGGTGGTAGCATTAATGACCTTAACCCCGATAATATAGCCAGTCTTGATGTTTTGAAAGATGCCTCAGCTACCGCTATTTATGGTTCACGCGGTTCAAATGGTGTAATCATTATCTCTACAAAACGGGGTAGTGGCGGAAGATCAGTTACCAATGTGAGCAGCTATGTAGGTTTGGGTAATGCAACCGGAACTTACCGCCTTTTTAATGGTGCGGAATATGCACAATTTAAAGAAGATGCAAGACAGGGACAGCCGGGTTTTTTAACCAACCCTGCTATTACTACCCAATACGCTATCAGGCCTTCTGAAGATACCAGTCTAAAAGCAGGTGTAAGTACTGATTGGCAACGTCTATTGTTACAAACTGCTACAAGAACAGGAACTGATTTAAGTGTTAGCGGTGGCAATGACAGAACTCAGTATTACTTTGGTATGGGTTACTACAAAGAAACCGCTATCATGCACGATCAGGCATTAGACAGAATTTCTTTCAGTGTAAACATTGATCATAAAGTTTCTAATAAAGTTAAAATAGGTTTTACGAGCTTTAATACCATGAATATTCAAAACCGCATTGGTTTGGATGCTTATGGATCAGCTATGAGACTAAGCCCTTTATTCAAACCCTATTGGTCTGATGGATCGCTGAATTTCTATCCCGCTGTTCAGCAGGGTGTGGATAATACACAGATCAACCCATTGGCTTCATGGGGTCAGTCTGACAAAATCAGACAGTATACCCGCAGATACCAGTTCCAGCATAATTTCTATGGAGAATGGGAAATTATCAAAGACCTTAAGTTTAAAACCACTTTCGGTTTTGGCTGGTCTCAAACATACAACGATAATTAT
>CANGOX010000084.1 GCA_947455605.1 Chitinophagaceae bacterium | reverse complement strand
GTTTGCGCCTGGGTATTCCATAAAAAAAATAAAAAAGAAAGGGAGAGAAAAACTTGTTTCACATGGCATTTTTTGGGTGCTTCAAGATAGGAAATTAATGAACATGAACTCCTGTAGGAAGGAAGAATAAATTTGCACGCAGAGGCGCAAGGGCGCAGTGGGAGGAAGCGGGTGGTTATTGCTTAAAGTATCAGGGCTTCCAGTATTTGCGGAAGCCTTTTGTTTGGTGATACACGATCTTGCCGTTCACCCATTCGGTTATTAAAAACTCGGCATGCATTTTAGCAACTACTTTACGGGCTAATGCAATAGGTAAGATGCTGCAGGCTTTTGTTAACCAGTCGGCATCGGTTCCGTTGGGGGCGATCACTGTAACATTTCTTTGAGAAGTGATCCCATAGCCGGTTCTTGTATCAACGATATGGGAATATTTTTTCCCTTCATGTTCCATGAATTGATATACATCACCGGATGTGGTAACTGCCATATTATGCAGGCGTAATTTGCCGGGAAGCAGGCCCTCCGAGGCTTCCGGAAGATTGATGCCGATGGTCCAGCCATTTGTTCCGTCCGGGGCATCACTCATTACGATATCCCCACTTACATCCACAAGCGCCTGCGTTATCTGGTTTTGCGTAAGATAGTTCATTACTTTCTGTGCAATCAATCCCTGACCAATCCCTCCCATATCTAAGATCATCCCGGGCTTTTGTAGTGTAACCGTTCGATGAAGTGGATCAAGGATCATTTTATCCAGCCCCACATTTTTTTGTGCCTCGCGGATAGAAGGGCTGTCAGGAAATATTTTCTCTTTCCGGGCTTTGCGCCATAAATGACTTAGGGCACCGATGGATATATCGAAACTGCCCTTACTGATTTCGTAAAACTGTTTCGATTTCTCCAAAATATTCCACATTGTGGAAGACACAGGTAGCGGCCCTTTGCCTGCATGGGCACTGATCCGGCTCAGTTCACTGGTGCTGTCGTAGTCGCTCAGAATGTTTACAAGTGAATCTACCAGAAGGAAGGATTGTTTGGCAAGGGTTGCCGCTTTTAGTGAATCATCGCAAAAGAGGGTAATATTAAAAGGAGACCCCATTTTATTGGCGGAAAAACGATATTTCTTCTTTTGTCCACAAACACTTCCCATTATGAGCAGTGTTCCAACAATGAGGGTAAAGCTTCTGAACAAAGTTGCTGTTTTATAAAGGGTTAACCGTAAATTTAAGCACAAAAAATTGCCATATGCAAAGAAGAAAATTTATGCAGCAAAGTTTATTGGCCGGTGGTGGAATCTTAGCCTCAACCGCTTCAATGGCTAATATAAAGAAAGAAGAGATCTTAGACGATAACCGCCCCTTTAATTTGGCCTATGGAATACATGATGGCATGTTTAAAAATCATGCGGGGCCAGATTTTGTTGACCAGATAAAATTTGCTTACAGCGTTGGTTTCAGAGCCATAGAAGATAATGGGATGATGAGCCGTACACCAGAGCAACAACAAAAGATCGGTGATGCTTTGGCAAAACTGGATATGAAGATGGGCGTTTTTGTGAATGAATTTGATAAATGGCCTTTATCAGTTTCCATGACCAGCGGCAAAAAAGAGTGGCGCGATAAATTTATTCAGTATTGCAAAACTTCTATTGAAGTAGCCAAACGATGCAATGCAAAATGGATCACAGTAGTGCCGGGCAATTACGACAGAACCTTACCGGAAGGCTATCAAACAGCCAATGTGATAGAAACCCTCCGCCGCGGTGCAGAAATACTCGAACCTGCGGGTTTGGTAATGGTTTTGGAACCACTAAGTGATACACCCGAGTTATTTCTGCGTTATTCTGCACAGACGTATGCCATCTGCAAAGCAATCAACAGTTCTGCCTGTAAGATCCTTTTCGATATGTATCATATGCAGCGCAACCAGGGTGATATGATCCCCAATATTGATAAAGCATGGGATGAGACCGGTTATTTTCAGATAGGTGATAACCCGGGAAGAAAAGAACCGGGTACCGGCGAAGTGAATTACCGGAATATTTTCAAACATATACATGCAAAAGGCTATAAAGGTGTGTTGGGTATGGAGCATGGTAATGCCAAACCGGGTAAAGAAGGTGAACTGGCATTGATCAAAGCTTACAGAGAGGCCGATGATTTTCTGAGTTAATGATATTATAGCCGCAGATTTTCGGTTGTAATCTGCGAATCTGCGGCTTTCTATTTCAACAGTAATATTCCATTCCAAAATTGCTCCATGAGAAAACTTCTTTTCACAGCCATGGCTGTTTTCTTCTATTCTTTTTCATTCGCAGATGTACATCCTGCCAGAATTTTTTCGGATAGCATGGTATTACAGCGGGGTATGTCTATTCCCATCTGGGGTTGGGCCGATAAAGGTGAAAAGATCAGTGTGCAATTTCACACGCAAACCAAAACGACGGTTACGGCTGCTGATGGAAAATGGAAGATCAATCTAGACGCTGAAAAAGAAGGCGGCCCTTATCAACTAGTTATCAAGGGAAAGGATCTGGTAGTAATGAAAGGAGTATTGGTTGGAGATGTATGGATCTGTTCCGGACAATCCAATATGGAGTTTACCGTAAAGAGTTCTCAGAACAGTAACCAGGAAATAGCCGCAGCCGATTTTCCTATGATCAGACATAGTAAGATCGCGAATGCGGTTTCAGGCAAACCTTTGGAAGACCTGAGTAAGCCTGCGGAATGGCATTCAGCAAACCCATCCTATGTTGGGGGCTTTACCGGTGTGGGATATTTTTTTGCAAGAGACCTGTATCAACAATTACATGTGCCTATTGGATTGATCCATACTTCATGGGGTGGTACTGATGTGGAAACATGGACCAGTCGTGATGCCATGGCCAATAGTGATGAGTTTAAAGAAATGATAGCCGGGCTTCCCGCATTCAATCTTGATTCGATAGCCGCTATTCGTAACCAGGCCCTGTTGCAGAAGATTCAAAAACTGCAGGGTGCTTTACCGTCAAATTCTGAAGTAAAATCATGGAAAGATATTTCGTTGAATGATAAGGAATGGTCAACCATGCAGTTGCCCGGACTTTGGGAGCAGCAGTCATTACCTGATTTTGATGGAATTGTCTGGTTCCGTAAGTATATCATGATCAATGCCGCTGATGCAGGAAAAGCGGCTGATATTTCTTTAGGCATGATCGATGATAATGATGAAGCGTATGTTAATGGAGTTAAGATTGGTAGTACGAATGGATATAATGTAAAACGTGTTTACCATATTCCTGCGGGCGTATTAAAGGAAGGGAAAAATCTGATCGCTTTCCGTGTAGAAGATACCGGAGGAGGCGGTGGTTTGTATGGGGATGCGGCAGACCTGCATATTACAATAGTTGGCAGAAATGAACCTTTAGCAGGCACATGGTCATACAGAATTGAATCTGCCGGAAAAGCCAGTGCAGTTGGCCCTAACAGTTATCCATCACTCTTGTACAATGCTATGATTAACCCGTTAATTCCTTATGCGATCAAGGGAGCGATCTGGTATCAGGGAGAGAACAATGCGGGGAGGGCTTATCAGTACCGTACTGCATTTCCATTAATGATTGGTGACTGGCGTCAAAGATGGGGGCAGGGATCATTTCCTTTTTATTTTGTTCAGTTAGCCAGTTTTAATTCAGCCAATGGAAATAGTCAGCGGGGAAGTAACTGGGCCGAATTGAGAGAAGCGCAGACTTATACAAATAGGCTCGTGCCTCATACCGGTATGGCTGTTACGATTGATATAGGTGAATCAAAAGATATTCATCCAAAGAACAAACAGGATGTTGGCAAGAGACTAGCGGCTATTGCATTGAGTAATGAGTATGATAAAAAGAATGTTTATCTGGGGCCATTCCTTGAATCTATAAAAACAGAAGGTAACAAAGTAATGGTATCATTTCTGGCCAAAAGTCTGGGCTCTGGTTTATACACAAAAGATGGCTCAGGTAAAGTAGAAGGATTTGAAATAGCAGGCGCCGATCAAAAATATTATCCAGCTAAGGGCCTGATAAAAGGCGATAAAGTAGAACTGTCTTCAGAAAATGTACCAGTTCCTGTTGCTGTCCGCTATGCATGGGCTGATGATGCTGGCAATGCCAATCTGTATAATAAAGAAGGGTTCCCCGCATTCCCCATCCGCACCGATACCTGGAAAGGGATCACCGAAAACAACAAATACAAAATAACCCTTAAATAATTCATTCACACATTCACTCATTCACACATTCACTCATTCACTCATTCAATATTACCCCTTACCCGAAAACGATCCTTGCTATGAAGAAGTTACTATCATTTTTATTTTCTCTGCAGCTATTGCTAGTTACGGCTTTTGCGCAGAGTACCGTTACGCATTTATTACTGGAAAACAAGCCCAATCCGGTTGGCATTGATATTGTATCGCCCCGTTTTAGCTGGCAGTTAACAAGTGATAAAAGAAATACAGTGCAAACTGCCTATGCTATTCAGGTATTTGCGGCAGACAATAAAAAAACGCCTGTATGGAATTCCGGAAAAATAAATTCTGCTCAATCTGTTTTTCTTCCGTATGCCGGCAGTGCTTTGCAAAGTGGAAAAAAATATACCTGGGCCGTTCAGGTATGGGATAATAACGGAACAATGGCAAACAGTGAAGCTGCTTCTTTTCAAATGGCTTTATTGAATGTGAGTGATTGGAAAGCTAAATGGATCGAGCCGGGTTATGCGGAAGATGATGTTATGCGTCCGAGTCCGATGTTTCGCAAACAATTCTCAACTACTAAAAAAATAATTTCTGCAACGGCTTATATCACATCACACGGATTGTATGAAGCGCAGATCAATGGCAAGCGGGTGAGTGATGATTATTTTACACCGGGCTGGACAGCTTATCAGAAAAGATTACAATACCAGGTATACGATGTAACAGCTATGTTGGCAAAAGGGAATAATGCAATTGGTGTAACCTTAGGTAGTGGATGGTACAGAGGCATCATCGGGTTTACAAATAATAAGAACGTTTATGGAAAAGATATTGCCTTACTCTTTCAACTGAATATAACGTATAGTGATGGAACAACAGAAACCGTAATATCTGATGATAGCTGGAAATCGTCTACCGGCTCTATCCGATATGCAGAAATATATAATGGAGAAACCATTGATGCACGCGAAGCCAAAAATGGCTGGGCATTGGCTGGGTATGATGATTCGAAATGGAGTGGTGTTAAAGTAGCTGCTCATCCAATGGATGTATTGGTAGCTACGTATAATGAAACTGTAAAAAAGAAAGAAACGTTTAAACCGGTTCGTATTTTTAAAACACCGAGTGGCGAACAGGTGATCGATTTTGGTCAGAACCTGGTGGGCTGGGTTACGATAAAAGTAAAAGGGAAAGCAGGTGATAAGATTGTTGTTTCACATGCTGAGGTACTGGATAAAGCAGGTAATTTTTACACTACCAATCTACGAGCCGCAAAAGCACTGGATACCTACATATTAAAAGGTGGGGAAGAAGAAATTTTTGAACCGCATTTTACCTGGCATGGTTTCCAGTTCATTAAACTCGAAGGATATCCCGGAGAAGTAAAAGCAGAAAATTTCACAGCGGTAGCTATGTATTCCGATATGGCACCAACCGGTACATTCACTTCTTCCAATGCACTGGTTAATCAATTGCAGCATAATATCCAGTGGGGACAAAAAGGCAATTTCGTTGATGTACCTACTGATTGTCCTCAGCGCGACGAACGTTTAGGCTGGACAGGTGATGCTCAGGTGTTCTCAAGAACTGCGGCTTTTAATATGAACGTAAATAATTTCTTTTCTAAATGGCTGAAAGATGTGGCTGCAGATCAGTTGCCAAATGGCAGTGTGCCACACGTAATACCTAACGTGCTGGGGGCGCGTTCATCTGGTTCAGCCGGATGGGCAGATGTGGCCAACATTATTCCCTGGAATATGTATCTCGCTTATGGTGATAAAAGGATCCTGGAAGCACAATATCAGAGTATGAAGAACTGGGTGGGTTATATTCAGTCTGTAAGTAAAAATGATTTGTGGAATAATGGTGAGCATTTTGGGGACTGGTTATTTTACCGTCCGGATGATGATAACAGTGGAAGGGCAGCGGTAACAGATAAGAATATGATCGCACAATGTTTCTATGCGCATTCAACCCAATTGGTGATCTATGCAGCCAAAGTATTGGGTAATGAGGCTGATGTAGTTTCTTATACCGCTTTACTGAAAAAAGTAAAAGATGCTTTCCTGAAAGAATACCTCACACCAAACGGCAGATTGGTATCCAGCACCCAAACAGCCTATGTATTGGCGCTGAATTTTGATATGCTCCCAGAAGATCTTCGCCAGCAGGCGGCAGACCGATTAGTGGAAAATATCAAAAGCTATGGCAATCATTTAACTACAGGATTTTTGGGAACGCCGTATCTCTGTCATGTACTAACCAGGTTCGGTTATACAGATATGTCGTACAATCTTTTGTTACAGGAAAAATATCCTTCCTGGTTATACCCGGTTAAAATGGGAGCCACTACTATTTGGGAAAGATGGGATGGTATTAAACCGGATGGCAGTTTTCAGGTGCCTTCCATGAATTCATATAACCACTATTCTTATGGGGCTATTGGCGACTGGATGTATCGTACGATGGTAGGACTGGATACCTATGAGGATGGTCCGGGTTATAAACACAGTAGAGTACAACCCCATATTGGTGGCGGATTTACCAATGCCAGTGCATCTTTGCAAACTTATTACGGAAAGTTGAGCAGCGGCTGGAAAGTTGAAGCCGATAAAGTATTGATGGATGTTGAGATCCCCGCCAATACTACCGCTACTGTATTTGTGCCTGCCAATAGTGTTGAAGCTGTTACAGAAGGAGGCGCTTCACTCTCTGCAAATAAAGATCTGCAGGTAGTAAAAGTAGCCGGTGGCTATGTGGAACTGACAGTGGGGTCAGGCGTGTATCATTTTTCAGTTGCTAAAAAATAAATCTCTGCGAAAACTCACTTTCCTCTGCTTCTGCGGTGAATAGAAATGTTCTATTCACCGCAGAGACAGGGAGAGGCAGAGATATCCGCAGAGGGGTTATCTTTAAATCATGGAACCAACACAAAGTTTACCGATACTGGACAGCACCGAGATCCGTGTGCTGGGTGCGTTGATGGAAAAATCAAAGATCACACCCGATTATTACCCTATGACCGTTAATTCACTCACAGCGGCCTGTAATCAAAAGACATCAAGAAAACCCGTTGTGAATTATGATGAAGAAACAGTGATCAATGCATTGAATTCATTAAAAAGAAGAGGACTGGTAGCTACCGCAACTGGTGGTACCAGCCGTACGATCAAATACAAACATAATTTCTCTTTGGTTTACCAGGTAGACAATGCCGCTTCTTCTATACTTTGTTTATTAATGTTACGCGGCGCTCAAACACCCGGAGAACTGAACACGAATTCGGGAAGGATGTATGAGTTTGAATCACTCGAAGAAGTGCAACAGGTGCTGGAATTATTGTCCACCCCCGAAATGCCTTTTGTTCAGCAACTGCCAAGAAGACCAGGACAAAAAGAAATGCGGTACACACATTTGTTAGCCGGTGTACCGGATATCAATGAAGAAGAACCTGCTGAAGAAATACAAGCCAGGCCCGCATCTGAACTGGAAGATCGCTTAGCCAAAGTAGAACTGGAATTAGCAGAAGTAAAAGATACTTTAGGCAAACTGGTAAAAGAATTAATGGGCTAAACACCGTGCCTTTGTGCCTTTGTGTGAGAATATTTTGCACACAAAGGCACAAAGGCACGGTTGGGGTTGCGAAAGTTTTAGAGATCCTTTAAATTATCTATATGAAGCGCATACTGACTGGTATCCTGTGTATTGTAATCACTGCATCCAATGCACAGGATCTATCGCAGATCAATCCTGTATTGCTTAAACAATCCTGGCCCGCATCATGGGTAACCTGTCCGGATGTACCGAGACGTGATTATGGGGTGTATCATTTCCGTAAAACCTTTTCATTAGATGCACAGCCCTCAAAATTCATTGTGCATGTTTCTGCCGATAACCGCTACCGTTTATTTGTGAATGGGGTGGCTGTTTGCAGTGGCCCGGCAAGAGGTGATCTGTATAACTGGTATTTTGAAACAGTGGATATTGCAAAATATCTTAAGAAAGGAAATAATACGGTTGCGGCATTGGTTTGGAATATGGGGGTGGATGCACCGGTTGCACAGGTAACTAACCAGACGGCTTTTGTATTGCAGGGAAATACAGATGCGGAGAAGATCGTAAATACAACAACCGGATGGAAAGTATTTCACAATCCTTCTTATACGCCTTGCTCAACAGATAATGCTGCCCGTTTAAGAACCTATATGGTGGTAGGGCCCGGCGATCAGGTAGATGCATCAAAATATCCATGGGGATGGGAGCAACCTGGTTTTGCAGATACGGCCAAATGGGTAAGCCCAAAGAAAATTTCTAACCCGATTGCTACCGGTTATGGTTCTGATAATATCTGGACATTATTGCCCCGTAACATTCCTTTGATGCAGGAAAAGCAACAACGGATTTCCGTTGTTCGCCGTGCAAAAGGGATGAATGTATCCAATGATTTTCTAACGGGTAACAACCCTTTAACCATTCCCGCAGATACTACGGTTAGTATATTAATTGACCAGGCATATAATACTGTGGCTTATCCCGAACTGATCGTAAGCGGTGGTAAGGGTGCTTCGGTAAAAATGACCTATGCTGAGGCTTTATATGCGAAAGACGGATCAAAGGGGAATCGTAACCTGATCAATGATAAAGAGATCAAAGGCAACTATGATATTTTCTTACCGGATGGTGGCACCAAAAGAAATTTCCGGCCGCTTTGGTTCAGGACCTATCGTTTTATCCAATTGGATATTACAACCGGTAAAGAACCTTTGAAGATCGAAGATCTGTATGGTTCAGCCACAGGCTATCCTTTTGAAGTAAAAGCTTCTTTTACCAGCAATGATGAATCACTGCAACAGATCTGGGATATCGGATGGCGAACGGCACAACTCTGTGCAGGAGAAACTTATTTTGATTGTCCTTATTATGAGCAATTACAATACGAAGGAGATACACGGATACAATCCCTGATCTCTTTATATGTTACGGGTGATGACAGGTTGATGCGCAAAGCCATTTTAGATTTTTATCATTCACGTGTACCCGAAGGTCTTACCCAGGGCCGCTATCCGAGCAGCCGTTTACAGGTAATACCACCGTTCTCCCTCTATTGGGTATCGATGGTATATGATTACTGGATGCACCGGAAGGATAAAGATTTTGTAGCAGGATTCCTTACGCCCGTAAGGGGTGTGCTGGATTGGTACGAAAAGAAGATCGATCAGAAAAAACAAATGCTGGGAGCAATGAAGTGGTGGAATTTTGTTGACTGGAACAATTCTTTCCCGGGTGGTACTCCGGATGGTGCTGATGATGGTAATTCTGCTGTGATCACTCTGCAATATGTGATGACCTTACAACAGGCAGCTGATCTGTTTGCTTTCTTTGGAAAAAATACAGAAGCTGCACATTATAGACAACTGGCTGCTGAGTTGAGTAAAGGAACTTATCAACAATGCTTTGATCTGAAAAAAGGATTGATGGCGAATACTCCCTATAAAAAAACCTTTAGTCAGCATGCAGGCATCATGGCTGTATTAACAGGTGCAGTTCCTGAAGCAAACAGAAAAGCAGTCATGAAAAAAGTATTATACGATACAGCGCTTAGTCAGGCAACATTTTATTATCGTTTCTACTTAAACCGTGCATTGAAGAAAGTAGGCATGGCAGATATGTATTATTCTGAGCTGAAGCCATGGCGTGGAATGATTGAGAACGGCTTGACCACATTCGCAGAAAATCCGGATCCTACCAGATCTGATTGTCATGCATGGAGCTCAAGTCCGAACTATGATTTTTTTGCTACCATCTGTGGCATTGTTCCTTCCAAACCCGGTTTTGCAGCTGTACGTATTGAACCGGCACTGGGTGAGTTAAAAGAAGTAAAGGGTACTATGCCGCATCCTGATGGTGAGATTACGGTTTCATTAAAACGAAAAGGAGCAAATGGGGTGGAAGCAAAGATCAACCTGCCCAAGAATCTAACAGGCGATTTTGTATGGAATGGTAAGACAATTAAGTTAACAGGTGGTGAGCAGAAGATCAGTTTGTGATACTCATTTAATCAGTGATCATGAAAAAAATACTGGCATGTTTTATCGGCTTTTTGTTCATACAGGATGGGTTTGCCCAGCAAAGACCCAATGTTATTTTCATTTATGCCGATGATCTTGGGTTTGGTGATCTGAGCTGCTATGGTGCTACTAAATTGCACACACCCAATGTAGATAAGCTTGCAGCAGAAGGACTTCGTTTTACAGATGCGCATTGTACTTCTGCTACTTGTACACCTTCGCGTTATGCCTTAATGACGGGCCAATATCCCTGGCGCAAACAGGGAACCGGTGTTTTGCCGGGAGATGCGGCTTTGATCATTCCCACAGATAAGATCACTTTGCCTAAATTATTTCAACAGGCAGGTTATCAAACCGGAATCGTTGGTAAATGGCATCTGGGTATTGGCAACAGTGTCAATAAAGAATGGAATGGCGAATTAACACCGGGCCCAAATGAAACAGGGTTTGGTTATTCATTTATTTTCCCCGCTACTGCAGATAGGGTACCAACCGTATTTGTTGAGAACCATCATGTGGTGGCTTTGGATAGCCTTGATCCGATACAGGTGGACTATCAAAATAAAATTGGAGATGATCCAATCGGGAAGGATCATCCTGAATTATTAAAGATGCGTTCTTCTCCCGGTCATGGCCATGATCAAACCATCGTGAATGGTATTGGCCGTATCGGTTATATGAGTGGTGGCAAAAAAGCAAGATGGGTTGATGAAGAACTGTCATTTACCTTTTTAGCAAAAGCAAAACAATTTATCAGCACATATCAACAGAAACCATTCTTTCTATACTTCGCATTAACAGAACCACATGTGCCCAGAATGCCGGCAACCTTATTCAAAGGAAAAAGTGGTTTAGGATACAGGGGAGATGCGATCCTTCAATTAGACTGGACCGTGGGAGAGATCATGAAGCAATTACAGGAAACGGGACTTGCAAAAAATACCCTGATCATTTTCAGCAGTGATAACGGGCCGGTTCTGGATGATGGTTACCAAGATGAATCGGTAACCCAACTGAATGGTCATACCCCTTGGGGCGTATTGCGAGGGGGTAAATACAGTGCTTACGAAGCAGGTACCAGAATTCCATGGATCATTCGGTGGCCGGGAATCATCAAACCGGGTGTTTCAAAAGCAATGATTAGTCAGATAGATCTCCTGGCTTCTTTTGCTGCCTTTTTCAACAAAACATTACCGGCCAATGAGGCATTGGATAGCGAAAATATGCTGGATGCTTTATTGGGAAGATCTTTGAAAGGACGAGAAGTGTTAATAGAACAAGGTGGCCCGCTGGCCATCCGCAAAGGCGATTGGAAACTGATTGAGCCGAGGGAAGGGCCTTTTAAAAACACACTCACCAATATTGAATTGGGTAATATGCATGCGCCGCAGTTATTTCATCTCAAGGAAGATATAAGTGAACAGTATAATGTGGCGGATAAATATCCGGCAAAAACAGATGAGTTAATGAAACTCCTGCAAAAGATCAAGGAACAAACGGGGAAAAATAAAAAATAACTGGTTGCTCTTATTGATTTGTTCCTGAAGGGTCAATGAAAATTCCATCAGGAAATACCATTACGCCTTTCTTTTCAACTACCGGCATACAGCTGAACATCCATTTAACTGGGGATTGCCAGTCTGTTGATTTGAAAGAACTAACCGGTAATTTTAGTAATACAGTATTCCATCCTTTTTGTAACTGAACCATGGTTGGTTTTCGATATTCATAACCCTCATCGATCAACGGGGATTCCATGCTTTTATTTTTTCTACCCGGTTTACTCCATACAGGTGCAGGGATTTCTTTGTTGTTTAGCCATATTTTACTTTCACGATTGTCCCATTTTCCTGAATCCGGCGTAGCGGTATTATTGCTGCGCGAAATATTATAGAAACTGATCCATAAGCCTATATTCTGTTCATAGGCACTAAAGATCTTTGTGAATGCATAGTAGGTGGTATTCTCTTTCGGATTCGATAAATGAGACCCGATCATAGGTGCCCAGAAATGGCGTAAAAAAACAGTGCCACCATAAACAGAGGTTCCGGTACTTAGTGATTGGATATCCGGTGTGGTATGGGTTTCAGGAGCGAAAATTTTTGTCAGATCTCCCTGGTTATTAAAAGGGCCGATCAGTTTCCAATGGATGCCGGATTGTTTAACATAGGGAAATGGGAGAGAGGAGAAATACAACTGTTTATGATCAAGAAGCCTTGTTTCAAATTCTGTGAAGGCTTGATATCTCTCCATTCCGGGTTTGTCAATATCAGATAGGTAATTTTTCCATCCACCCCCTTTCCAGCTTCTTTCTGCCAGTGTGAGCATTTCAGGAAATACAGGATTCATTGTCAGGATATCTTCTTCTTTTGATACACGCCTGTCGGGCCATACACAGGCAATCGCTCCCAGTTTTTCACTATCACCTTTGCTTACATCACAGATCATGTGGTTGAATACAGATACTACGGCATCGATCGGGTCATGATGGTTAACATAGAGATGGCGTGAGTCCAATGCAGGCATGCCCGGTTTGGTGAGGGTTTGTCCGTTCCACATTTGCAGAACCGTTCCTTTGGGCAGCACACCGCCCGGATCCCAGGCGATCACTTTTTTGCCCAGACTTTTTACCAGCGATGCTATTTCAGGCAGAAAATCTTTGTTCGTGATCTTCACCTCATCACCACCAATATGGATATAAGGCAGATCGAGTTCTTTACATACTTCTGTGATGATGTTTTTACAATAGATCAACCCCTGTGCACTTTGCATATCAACACCCATCGCTCTTTTGAATGCGGCACTATGTCCGGGCATATCTATCTCGGGGATCAGGGTAATGAATCTGTCCTTGCAGTATTGAATAAGATCTTTTACTTCCTCGATCGTATAGTATTCACCGGGGTTGCGCAGCATATTTGAGTCTGCAGTGAGCTGTGGATATAATTTGCTCTGCAGGCGCCAGGCAATATCTTCTGTTAGATGAAAATGAAAAATATTCATTTTGTAGCGCGACATCAGATCTATCTGCATTTTCAGTTGCGGGATACGCTGAAAATTTCTGCCAACATCATGCATTAAACCCCGCAAGGCAAATGCCGGTTTGTCTTTGATATAGCATCCGGGAATATAAGCGCCATCACGCATCAATTGACGAAGTGTTTGCAGTGCATAAAAAACTCCGGCAGCTGATTCAGCATACAGGCTCACTTCAGAAGAATCTGTTTTAATTTCATAAGCTTCTTCCGCAAGATAACTACCATTCATTTTTTTATAATGCAGCCGGATACTGTGTGTAGAACTGTTTTGATCTTCTGTATACCGGATATTTATTTCTTTAAGCAGATTTGTTAATAAAGGAAGCTGGGTTTTCAAAAGATCATCAGCGCTGATTGATATCTTTTCAAATAAAGAGAATGCGGTGCCAACCCATTGGGATATTTGTGGTGCAGGCAACAGTGATGGTTTAGTACTAAGATCATATAACAAAGGAAACAGGATCGTTTTCCAAAGCATATATCCTTTGCCGGTAAGATGCAGACCATCATTGGTCAGAGATGGATCCATCCGGTTATGGCTATCAATGAATTTTGAAAAGAGGTCAACATAAGTAGCAACCCCTTGTGCACAGATACGCTTCAATGAGTTGTTTAACTTAATGATGGAATCTGTTTTGTTTACATGCGTATTGAATTTATTGAATTGTGCATTTACAGGTAAAACACTTTGTATATAGATCTTTGTTTCCGGGCTTTTGTATGAAAACTGTGTAATGATCTTTTGGATATTTTCCGCTATTGTGTTTGCCGATGTACCCCTGGCCAGATCGTTAATGCCGATCAGCAGGAAGAATTTGGAAGGATGCATGGCTGTCATTTCATCAATCCTGTCTATGACACCTTGTGATATATCACCACTGATCCCGCGGTTAACGATATTCAGATCGTTGAACAATTCCTGCCACTCGCCGCCATCCGTGATGCTGTTGCCACAAAAGATAATTTTTCCTTTTGATGCGGGCATGGTTTTAAAATGGGTTGCCCTTTGGTCGTGATAGGTGGTATACTCCTGTGCGATAAGTTTGATAGAGCAGGTGCAAACCACGAGTAGAAAAAAAAGATAACGGATCTTCATTGGTATGATTTAGCAATGATGGAAATATTACCATCTGTCTGTTCTGAAAGGAGAAGCCGGTAAGCCTTCATTATTGATCAGGTTGGCATCAAAGGGATCATCTTCCCATGCATATCGTGCGGCTATCGGATTGGTTACTTCATTCGCTGATAACCATAATTCATTCTTTTTAAATTGTGCTTGTGCAGTATAAAATACCTTGTCAGCTCCGCAGACCATCACTCTGCGAAGAGATTCTCCATCTTTCGTACTTAAGCCGGAAATGGCATTGCTAAAAGAGAGGATCAGGTATTTCCCTTCTGTTCTGAATGACTGCATAACAGGCCCGCCAGAAATAATTTTTTGTTGATAAACATTCGCCAATGCCGCTCTTGCAGCCCGTTCGCCCACTGTTTTTTTATTGCGGGGATGCACATCGGTTGTATGACCAAGATCCAGTGTAACCACCGTAGAAACATGATTGATTTCTTTGGAAAGATCGGATTGTATTTCCCGATAGGTTTCCCAGTCTCTTTTAACAGAAGGGAGCTGGATGATCACAAAAGGAAGTGCTGCATTCTCAAAATATCTTCGCCAGCTATTGATCAGCAGAGCAAGTTTTCTTTTATTGATCGAAGGATCCATTTGAGAACTGTCTGCCGTAAAAGTAGCATTGGATTCTCCCTGGTACCAGAGCACACCTTTGATGGCCAGTTTTTTTAAGGGTGCAATGGCTGCATCAAATAAAAAGCCCGGCTGATAGGGATGGGCAGGCATGGGACTACCGGGCGCTTCTTCTTTCCAGGCAACAAGATTCTGCATTACTCTTTCTCCGGTCCATACCGGATATAGTGGATGATGAAGCCAGTTAGTTCCTGCCAATGGCGATAAGATGCTGTCTGATGCCAGTTCAGATAAGGGTATATAAGTTTCTGCCGGCACACCACCAATCGAATTATTGATGAGTCCGATCGGAATATGCATAGACTGCTGAACCGTATTGCCAAAAAAATAACCTACTGCAGAGAAACCTGCTACAGCGGCAGAATCGCTTTTCTTCCATTCCCTGGAAGTGTAAAAATTTCCAGTGGTCATGGCACGCAGAAAATAGAGCGGATATCTTTGGTTAATGGGATTGAGTATTCCTTCCCAATCAGATAAACGTAAATGATCATTGTTACTTTGCAGCAATGCGATATCCGCATCGAATGACTGGTTTACGCGAAAACGCATATTCGACTGCCCGGCACAGATCCATACATCTCCGATAAGAATATCATGAACAGTCAGGATATTGCTGGCTTTAATAACCATTGTATAAGGCCCACCTGCTGGCATAGAAGCAAAACTGATCTCCCATTCTCCTTTCGACGAATGGGTTGTGGCCATTTTGCCGGCAAAGACGACCGTTATTTTTTCATCGTTGGTTGCGGTTCCCCAGATGTGGATCGCAGCATTTTGCTGCAATACCATGTGATCATTAAAGAGTGGGGAAATGGATACAGTTGCGGAAACTGTTTTACAGAGAAGCAGGCTTAGGGTTACAGCCTGTAAAAGGCGGGTGAGTGTTGGCATGGGTAAAAATTATTCAAGAAGCTTTCTGATTTTGATCGTTCTGTCAAAATGCACTTTCAGGTGTCGTTTCATGGCATCCCTGTATTTTTCAGGGTTACCGGTTTCCAGCACTTTCACAATGATGCTGTGTGTTACATAATTTTTCGGTAATTCTTCTTCTTTCAGTTTCAATCCCTTGTCGTGTACATATTTAAAGATCGGCAACAACATAGACTGGAAACGGAGTAAGGTATTATTACGGGCTATTGCGTAGATCCGTCCATGAAATCTTGCTTCAAAATCCATTTCAAGATCTTCTTTATAATCTTTTTCTGTTTTCAGGATGGCTTTCAGATCAAGAATATCCTGTGGTTTGATACGGGCAAAAACCAATTCTGCGATTCCCATCTCAAGGGCAAGACGCATTTCAAACATGTCCTGTAAGGTTTCTTCACTAAGTATCTTGGGTTGGAGTAATTTGTCAAGACCGATCAGCAGATCGGGCTCTGTCAGGATCATACCCTTATTCTTCTTCGATTCAATTAAGCCGATGGTCTTTAAACGGGTAAGGGCTTCACGAATCACGGTTCTGCTCACACCCATGGCTTCGCACAATTCATTCTCTTTAGGTATCGGATCTCCACTACGCAGATCTTCTTTTTTGAAAAGATCCAGCAGTTTGGTCTCTACCTGGTCGGTAAGTGAATAGTTAACAATCGGCCTTAATTTACTCTGTAAATTTCTGGTACCTTCTGCTTTGCTCATGTGGGTATCTTTGATTTGGATAAAGATATTTCATTTGCAGTTAATGGAAACAAAATTATGTATTATGTATTACATATTATATGTTTGCTAAAAATAATTTTATGAAAATAAGGTTATCGCCACTCCATCTATGGCTACCGGTGGCCATTCTTTTTTGTGGAAATGCCTTTTGTCAGCAATCCTCACCCATGTCTGTTATTGGTGTTTCGCAGAGCATCGTGCCTGTGCTGATCAATAAAAAAGAGAATCCTGTGATCAGGATCCAGATACCTGTATACAGTCAGGCGGATCAGGTTCTTTCTGAATTAACCATTAACCTGAAAGGCACTACGGATATCCGCGATATCAAATCGCTCCGTCTTTTTTATACAGGTTATTCTGCACAGTTTGCAACTAAAAATCTTTTTGCTACTGCTGTTCCTTCCGATAAGCTGATCTCTTTTAAGGGTGAATTGAAATTGCCGAAGGGCACTCATTATTTATGGCTTTCTGCAGAGCTGAATGCTACTGCTGATCTTCTTCATTACATAGATGCAGAACCGGTTCGT
>CANGOX010000083.1 GCA_947455605.1 Chitinophagaceae bacterium | reverse complement strand
GATCGGTATTTCGAAGAAGGGAATTGAATGGAATTGGGTGCATTTTTAGACCATAGTCGATAGACCATGGTCCATGGATAACCTGACATTATCGATACTTAAGGCTATTGCCATTTTGAAATGCAGGAATAAGTATTTATATTTAAGTATGCGCAACCGAAACCTCATACCCATCTTATATGCAGTTTCCATACTGTCCGTTGGACCGGTCCTGATTGCAAAATCAATGCATATCGGAGATCCCTTTACCGGACTGACCTTATGCCTGGCCGCACAATTATTTTTTGCGTTCGCAGCGATCGCAGAATTGAGGAATGCGCAACAGGTAACTGAGAAAGAAAAATCCAGGTGGCGTGTATTATTACTTTGTTCTCCATTGATCTTCGGCTTCTTCTACCTGAGAAACATGAGAGCAAAATCCTTTCAACAAGGATAATATTTTATCTCTGCCTAATTATTAATTATTAATTTCTAATTATTAATTAATATAAGCTCCCCTCACCTCCCCATCCACCACTTCCACCTGTATATGATCCTGTAAAGTAGTAGCTACGGATAATCCTACATAATCGGGTTTTACCGGGAAGAGTTTATGCATTCTTTCTACAAGCACCAGGGTCTGGATACTTTTGGGGTGAAATTCAAGTAAGGGTTTTAAAGCATACATCAGGGCTTTGCCGCTATTGGTTACATCATCCGCAATGATCACGTGCAATCCGTCGAAATTTACGGCTTCACTGAGTTCCACTTTGGTGGGGTTGGATTTATCCATAGAAACAGAAATGATCCGGATCTCATTGGATACATATTGCTTCAGCAGGCCACCTATTTTTTCAGCGATCACTGTGCCGCTGTTGCGGATACCGATGATCACCACGGGAATGCCGTCTTCATTCAATTCTTCGGCCAGTTCCAATGCCATCCGCTGCATTTTTTGCTCGGCGGCTTCTTTGTTAAGGATGTAGTTTATGGGTTCCATATACCGGGATTGATCAGTCAAAATAACAACAATAAAAGCAACCTGCAATCGGGTTTACAACAAAGCAAAAGGATTACCTTAGCAAAATAAGCTTTTACCCATGCAGTATGTACAACAGGCATTGTTTGTATTGCTCTCCGCAGCGGCCATCTGGCTGTTTACCAAAAAAGCGGGCGAGATCAGAAGGAATATTTTATTGGGCAAGGATGAGGACCTGAGTGATAATCCCTCACTAAGATTCAAGAACCTTCTGCTGCTGGCATTGGGACAGAAAAAAATGTTCAAGAACCCACTGGTAGCACTGATGCATTTTGTGATCTATGCGGGTTTCATCATCATCAACCTGGAGGTGCTGGAGATCGTACTCGATGGCCTGCTGGGTAAGCATCGTTTGTTTGCGCCATTACTCGGACCTTTGTATAACTGGCTGATCAATGGGTTTGAATTTCTGGCGGTGGGGGTGATCTTTGTATGTGTGGTGTTTCTATGCCGCAGAAATATTATCAAGCTGAAACGCTTTATCCATAAGGATCTTAATGGATGGCCACGTAGTGATGCCAATTATATCCTGCTCACCGAGATCATCCTGATGAGTTTATTTCTTACCATGAATGCAACCGATCAGGTGTTGCAGGCCAATGGAAATGAGCACTATCATCAAACAGGCAGTTTCTTTTTTTCCAACCTGCTTACTCCGCTGTTTATCGGCGACAGCAACAGCAGCCTGATGGCCATAGAAAGAACCTGCTGGTGGCTGCATATTGCCGGTATCTTTGCTTTTCTGAATTACCTGCCCTATTCCAAACACCTGCATATAATGCTGGCCTTCCCCAATGCCTATTATGCAAGACTGGAAGTACCGGGTAAGATGAAGAATATGCCCGCAGTACAAAATGAAGTTCTGTATGCTATGCAACCCGAAACAGCCCCAACCGATGCTGCCCCACCCGCCCGTTTTGGCGCTAAAGATATTTTTGACCTGAGCTGGAAGAATTTACTGGATGCTTACAGCTGTACAGAGTGCGGTCGATGCACTGCTTCTTGTCCGGCAAATATTACCGGCAAATTACTCAGCCCCAGAAAGATCATGATGGCCACCCGAGACAGGATGGAAGATGTAGGCAGGAATATTAACGTTAATAAGCATTTTGTAGACGATAGTAAATCTTTGCTCCACGATTATATCAGTATAGAAGAACTCCGAGCCTGCACCACCTGTAATGCGTGTGTGGAAGCCTGTCCGGTTAGCATTTCACCATTAGAGATCATTGCGGAACTACGCCGTTCACTCATCATGGAAGAAAGTAATGCACCGCAGGAATGGAACGGCACTTTCAGCAATATTGAAAATAATTTCGCTCCATGGAAATTTTCTCCGGACGACAGAGATAAATGGGCAGAAGAAATGAACAGATGAATGTTGAAGTAAGGCTGACTTTATCGAAATTCTTATTACTATATGCAACTCTCTGATTTTCCATTTTCAATTACCGATTTTTCAAGTATTGACCCCGAAATAAAAACAGGTATTACTGGTTTTGCGGAGTGGAGAACTTTGCACCGGGACAAGATCAGGATCAGACAGGTAACGTATTCCCCCGGTTATCTTGCCGATCATTGGTGCAGTAAGGGGCACATTATTTTCTGTATTGAAGGTTCTATGGAAACCGAGCTAGAGGATGGCAGTAAACATTTACTCAACAAAGGATTGATGTATACAGTTGGTGATAATGCCGGGCAGCATCGTACCTTTTCGAAGGAAGGATGTGTTTTGTTTATAGTTGATTAAGAGCGTGAGTAGTCAGTAGTGAGTTGTGAGAAAACAATCACTCACTACTGAATACTCACAACTCACGCTACTCTATATCCACGGCTTATACAACATCCGCCACAACTGTATCAATGCCGTTATGATAAAGATCACCCCCATGATTTTATTCAATGTTTGATTACTGGTTTTCTTTCTGGAAACCAGCCAGTTTCCTCCGTGGATATAAACGGCTAATCCTGCCAGGGTACCTGTTCCTGCGCCAATGGTAAACTCGTTAAAGGGGTTATTGGCTACGGGCAAAATTTTGGCCTGGATGAGCGTGGATGTCCATAAAAACCAGAAGGGGATCTGTGCAGGATTTAATGCACTCATTGTGATACCCAATACAAACCTGTTCAATTTATTATTCAGTAGCAATGCTTTCTTTTCGTCCTTTTGTTTTCTTGCGCTCACAAAGGCCATTACTCCCAATACGAGAAATAACCCCACGGTTAACCAGCCCAATCCAAGAAACAGCTTTCTGTGCTGAACCACCCAATTCATCCCTGTTAAAGCCAGTCGCAGATAGATCATTTCTACAATGGCTACCCCAATGGCGTATTGCCAGGCTTTTGCAAAGCCTTCCTGTATACAAATCTGTGTAGAGGTGAAGCTCATATTACCTAAGGGCAACTGCCCAAGGAAACTCACCAGAAACCCCATAAACATGATATAGACCATAGAGATTGAAAGTACGGGAATATTGACTATCGAACAAGGAATATCGAAGGCTGAAGGGATGCAAAAAACGCCGTACATTCGTATAAACATTGCTGTATGAAGGTGAACACGATGGCCGAAATGATGATGAACGGAGAAAGTCCGGAAATACTTTTCTGGGTAGGATGTGCAGGCAGTTTTGATCAGCGTGCACAAAAGATCACCAAAGCTTTTGCCTCTATTTTAGATAAGGTTGGATACAAATATGCGATACTTGGCAAAGAAGAAGCCTGTACAGGTGATCCGGCCCGTAGAGCAGGAAATGAGTTTCTTTTTCAGATGATGGCCTATCAGAACATCCAGGTATTAAATGGGTATGGTATTAAAAAGATCGTTACCACCTGTCCGCATTGTTTTAACACACTTAAGAACGAGTACCCTGAATTAGGCGGAACCTATGAAGTGATACACCACACTACCCTGCTGCAGCAATTGATAGATGAAGGAAGGATCAAACTGAAAGAAGGCGGCAGTTTTAAGGGCAAGAAAATATCTTACCACGACAGTTGTTACCTTGGCCGCGCCAATAATATTTATGAAGCACCGCGCAAAGTACTCGAAGCACTGGATGCAGAACTGATAGAAATGAAACGCTGCAAAACCAATGGCCTTTGCTGTGGAGCCGGTGGCGCACAAATGTTCAAAGAAGACGAACCCGGAGATAAACGCATCAATATAGAGCGTACCGATGAAGCACTGGCTACCGGCGCTGCTTTCATCGCATCTGCCTGCCCATTCTGCAATACCATGATGACCGATGGTGTAAAGAACCGGGAAATGGAGAATGAAGTGGGTGTATTGGATATTGCAGAGATGATTGCTGCAAGTATGGAATAGTATTTTCCTGATGATGTTTGTCATAAGACCAACATCGGTAGAAATCTGTATTTTAGCCCTATGAATTTCGAATACCATCACCTGATCCCCGAAGATTTCAATGCTTCTTCCCGTGTCTGGATCTACCAGAGCAACCGTTTGTTCTTTATCAGCGAAGCTTTGCAGATAGAAGAAATGCTGAATGAATTCCTTGAAAAATGGAATACCCATGGTACACCGGTAAAAGGGTATGCGAATTTATTATTCGGGCAGTTTGTTGTTTTGATGGCTGATGAAACAGCTGCGGGTGTGAGTGGATGCAGTACCGACAGTTCGGTAAGATTGATCAAACAGATTGAAGAAGCTTTTAAAGTAGATATGTTTAACAGGCAGAATCTGGCTTTTTTAGTGAAAGATAAAGTAGAGACCATTCCATTGGCACAGGTAAATTATGCTTTGGAGAATAACCTGATCACTAAAGACACGATCTATTTTAATAATGTGGTGTTGGATAAAACCGCATTCATGAACAAATGGATGATCCCGGTTAAAGACAGCTGGCTCAATATAAGGATTGCAAAACAACCTGCTTAGCCCATCACCCCACTTATGAATATTTTCAACGAAGATTAAGTGTAGGCGGGAGAATTTGCACGCAAAGTTGCAAAGGCGCGGTTTATTTTTCTTTCAGTTTATCAAGGGCATCTTTCTTCTGCTTATCATCCAATTTACTTCTTACCATGGTTTTACTGATCTGGTAACTGACTGATAAGCGAAAATTTTGTGTATTGCTTTCGCTGTGGCTTTCTATATTGAAATTGGTTCCGTAGGTAAAGCCATTATATTTCTGCAGACCAAAAGGATCAATGGCTGCCAGCGATACCACCAATTGTTTCTTGAAAAACTTATGCATGGCACTGATGCTCATATTGATATTGGTGCGCGATTTACCCTGGGGATTGGCATTGCTGCTGTAACGGTTATTAGCTTCTATTACCGTAAGATTATCTGGAGAATAACTGTAGTTCAAAGTGGTGTAAAAAGTGCCTCCGTCTATGTACCTGTATAATAGTTTTTCTTTATCGCTGTACTTGTAGTAAATATATCCACCGCTGATATTGACCCTAAATTTTCTGGTTACGGTGATACCTGCCCATAAACTTCCGGAATATTCTTCCTGGTCGGAGATATTCTGGTAAGTGGTTTGTGTTTTACCACTGTCGATTAAAGTACGGATGGAATTAAATACATTCTTGATCCGGTTATAACCCGCATTGGCATTGATATTGAATTTCTTCTCCACATAACTTATATTGAAATCATAGTTATCGGTTAATGCCGGTGCGATCATCGGATTACCAAAACGGATATTATAGGGATCACTGTAATCTACATTGGGATTGAGTTCTGTTATGCCCGGGCGGCGAATGGTTTCCCTGAATACCCATGACATATTCAACTCCCGGCTGAATTCTTTTCGCAATGTGATATTGGGCAATATCCGCCAATATGCATTATTGGCATCTGCTGAATTTCCTTTTATGAACTGAAAATCAGAACGGGTACTTTCCGCCTGCACTCCTGCAATCAAACGCCATTGTTGAGGGAGGCCAACTACCAGAGCCACCCTCGCAGTTAAAATAGACTGATGGAAATAAAAATTATTACTCAAAAGATCATTGCCAATATATCTACCATCGTACTTACGGAGAAAACTGGTGCTTAAAATATTATGATAGGTATTGTTTGAATAGGATGCCCCGGTAGACAGATAGATCGTACCTGTATCATTCAATGGTTTGTTATAATTACTATTAAAATAAAAGGAACGGGTATAATTATCGGTAAGCTGTACCTGTGTTGAATCGAGTCCTGTTGGCAGAAAATTGGATTGCAGGAACTGTTGGTAAAAATCCCTGTCGTTATTATTCTTGCTGAAACTGATACCACTCCAGAGTTGCAGTTTTTCTACAGGGTTGGTTCCCTTCCATTGGTATGAGGAAGAAAAACCATGGCTATACCCGGTACCATCATATTGGTTGGTACGGGTACTGGCTTTGTAGATATGCATGCCACTATCCAGATTAGAAGAAATGATATCGGAGTGATTATTGTAATAATTCAGATTTCCCTGGTAAACAAAACTGGCTGTGCTTCTTTTTGTAAAGTCATAGTCCGTTTGTATCCGTGCATTAGGATAGGTGTTACGGTTGATGAAAGAAGTATTGGTATAAAAATAGTTGACTGAATCTCTGTAAATATTTTGTCGGTGAGAATATGAGTTTCCCCATACCTGTCCGTTACCCACGCCAATGCTGGAAGTGAAATTCAATTTACTGCTGCGGTAATTAAAATTGCCTGATATGGCTTTTTCTCCTTTAGAACCCATGCTCACCCCTATCCGTTCATAAATACCTACCCTTCCTTTCTTGGTAATAATATTGATTACACCTCCCGGATAAGTAGCATATTCCGGTGGCGGATTACTCATGATCTCAACCTTTTCAACCACATTGGCCGGTAAACTTTCAAGCAGATCGGATAATTGCTGTCCGCTAAGATTGATAGGCTTCTCATCCATCAAGATCAAAGGTTCTTTTCCCTGCATGAGAAGGGTACCATCCGGGTTCACATTCATCAAAGGAAGGTTACGTAGCATTTCAGAAGCACTGCTCCCGCTGCTTAACGGGCTTTCCGACACATTATAGATCACTTTCCCATCCCTGTTCTCAATCAATGGCTTTTCTGCATACACGATCACTTCATTAAGCGATGCAGTGGAAGCTTCATTCAGTTTAATGTCTCCCAGATTAATATCCAACCGATCAGCATACACATGAATACTGTCCATTGCAGTTTTAGTAAACCCAACTACGTCAATGGATAGCGTATAATAACCGGGGATCAGTTTTTCAAAATCAAACCCACCGTTCTTATCTGCTATAATTGCTACCGTATGGGCGGAATCGTAATGACCTTTGAGACGGATACTGGCAAATGCCAGGGGCTTACCGGATTTACTGTCCAGCACATTTCCAATAATACTTCCTGCCATAGTTTTGGGTTTATTAGTACCCTGGGCTAAAAGCGAGATTTGTATCCCAATAAGACAAAACAGGAGGAAAAACTTGTACATGTACGATTGCTTGGAGCAAAGTAAGGGGTAATGTTTTAATTTTTCTTTAAAATAAAGATGTATGGGTATTTTTGTAAATATAATCGGTCAATATGTACATTCTTTACGGTATACCTAATTGCGACACAGTAAAAAAAGCCCGAGCCTGGCTGGAAAAGCAAAAGTTCCCCTACGAATTCCACGACTATAAAAAAGCCGGTATCAGTTCCAGTAAACTCAAGCAATGGAGCACACAAGTAGGTTGGGAAATTTTGCTGAATAAGAAAGGAACAACCTGGAAGAAACTGGATGAAAAAGTTCAGACCGCGGTTACAAATGAAAAAGCGGCAATCAAAGTGTTAAGTGAAAACACAAGTGCTATCAAGCGGCCATTGATTGAAAAAGGAGATAAAGTGGTGGTTGTTGGGTTTGATGAAGAAGCTTATCAGAAGCTATTTAAGAAATGACAGCAGGAATGAATGATAAAATAGTAAAGCCGCAGATTCGCAGATTGAAAAATAATCTGCGAATCTGCGGCTTTACTGCTTACACAACTATTTTGTAAGCAACTGCTTCAATGTCTGTGTTAGCACTTCTCCCCGCAGGTCGCGTGCAATGATCTTACCGGTGGGGTCTATCAGCATATTGGCAGGGATGCTTTGGATATGATATAACTGGGCCACCGCATTGTTCCAGTATTGCAGATCGCTCACATGTGTCCAGGCAAGATTATCCGCTTTAATGGCTTCAACCCAATTGGGTTTTGATTGATCGAGCGATACACCCAAAACGGTGAAATTTTTATCTTTAAACGTATTGTAAGCAACCACTACATTGGGATTTTCTGCACGGCAGGGTCTGCACCAGCTGGCCCAGAAATCTACCAGTACATATTTACCACGGAAAGAAGCCAGTGATATGGGCTTACCATTCACATCTTTCTGTGTAAAATCAAGTGCCTGGGTACCAACCGCGCCCACCTGTGGTGTATGTGCATCGGTCAATGTTTTATCGATCAGTTTTGCAAAAGATCCTTTTTTAGCAGCAGCCTGCAGCAGATTATATTTAGCTTCCAGATCATCCGGTCCGGTAAACAGCGACATCTCCGCAACCAATAAAAAAGAGCTTACCGGTGATGCAGGCCTTTCTTTTAAAAACTTCACAGTGGTGTTCATGATATTCTCACGCATGGCTGAATATTCTTTTACCTGTCCCTCCTTTTTGGTGGCATCTGTTTCTGTCTGCATGATCTTTACCTGCGCATTGAGCTTATCAAACAGCGGAATGAATTCTGTCTTGAATGCTCCATACTCATTCTGATAAACCGACCCGGTGATCTGTGCATTTTTCAGATCGGCCATATCACCATTGATAATTACATTTTCATTGGCAATGAACAGGTCGATGGGTTCTTTGCCACCTGCAATATTGATCTGAAACAGATCCGGTTCTGCAGTCTGGCCTTTAAAACTAAAAGCACCATTCACGGCATTATCCGTAGCCACCACTTTATTGTCGATTGCCGACACAAGGGTAACCTGGGCATTCAATCCTTTTACATTGCCTTTGATCGTAAACCCTTTATTGGTTTGTGCCATACTTAAGATAGGCAGCAACAGGGTAAGCGTAAATATTTTTTTCATATTATTTTGAATGGCGTTTATGCAGAACATCTGCTACGTCTTGCAATTTAAAACCTTTGGCGTTAAGCAAAAGTAAATAATGGAACATCAGATCGGCAGCTTCATTGATGAACAGATCATCGTTATGATCCTTGGCCTCGATCACCAGCTCAACCGCTTCTTCGCCCACTTTCTGGGCTATTTTATTGATGCCTTTGGTAAACAGCTTAGCTACATAAGACTCTTCCGGCGAAGCCAGCTTACGCAATTTAATGATCTCTTCGAGGTACAACAAAAAATTGTCGGCATTATTGCTTTCGCTCCAGCAGGTATCGGCACCTGTATGACAAACCGGCCCCAACGGATGTACTTTTACCAGCAGGGTATCATGGTCACAATCAGATGCAATACTTTTCAATTCCAGAAAATTTCCGCTGGTTTCTCCTTTTGTCCACAGGCGCTGTTTACTGCGACTGTAAAAAGTAACTTTTCCGGTCATTTCTGTTTGCTCCAATGCTTCGGCATTCATAAATCCGAGCATCAATACTTTATGCGTGGTAAAGTCCTGCACAACAGCAGGTACCAATCCATCTGCATATTTCGTAAAATCTATATTCATGTTTCCGTCTTTCTGTTCTTGTTGCAATATTAGAAGACCCCTAAGATCTTAGTGTGATAATGGCAAAGATCACTGTCGAACAACAATCCCTTTTTTATGTAAATATTCTTTCAACTCCGGTATTCCGATCTCTTTAAAGTGAAAAATGCTGGCAGCCAATGCCGCATCTGCTTTTCCATTCGTGAACACATCCACAAAATGCTCCATCGTACCACCCCCACCCGAAGCGATCACCGGAACGGGTAATAATCCGGCCAAGTGGGCCGTAATATCCAGAGCAAAGCCCTGTTTGGTTCCATCGTGGTTCATCGAAGTTAACAATATTTCACCTGCCCCGGCTTCAACGGCCTGTTTAGCCCAGTCGACGCAGCGGGTATCGGTTTTGGTTCGTCCTCCATTCAGGTATACATACCATTCACCATCCGCCTCCTGTTTGGTATCTATTGCCAACACTACACATTGACTGCCAAACTCTTTGGCAAGATCGGCCACCAGTTGCGGTTTCTTAAATGCGGCTGTATTTACTGAGATCTTATCTGCACCATTCTGGAGTAACACACTTACATCTTCCACGCTGCCAATACCTCCACCTACTGTAAACGGAATATTAATATGGTGTGATATTTTGTTAACCAGTTCGCTTAAGGTTTTGCGTTTTTCAACGGTAGCGGTAATATCCAGGAAAACCAGTTCATCGGCTCCCTGTTGGGCATAGAATGCGCCCAGTTCTACCGGATCGCCTGCATCACGTATATTCTCGAAGTTGACGCCTTTTACGGTTCTGCCGTCTTTGATATCGAGACAGGGTATGATTCTTTTTGTAAGCATATTTCCTAATTGCGCCTTAGCGCCTTTGCGTGCAAATATTTCTCGCAAAGGCGCAAAGGCGCGGTTTTAAAATCGTTTTAACTCGTCAAGTGTTATCCGGTTTTCGTAGATCGCTTTTCCAACGATGGCTCCCGCACAACCTATTTTTTCCAGTTCTTCCAGATCTGCTATGGAACTCACCCCTCCACTGGCTATAAAATGGAGTTGTGGAAAATGAGTAATGATCTTAGTATACAGTTCAACAGAAGGGCCTTCTAATTTTCCATCCTTGCTCACATCGGTACAAAACAATTGCTGAATACCTTCTGCAAAATACTTGCCGATAAAATCAAAGATGTCAAGTTCTGTAGTTTCCAACCAACCCCCTACAGCTATTTTCTCTTCTTTTACATCTGCCCCCAGTAAGAATTTATGGGCTCCGAATTTCTGTAACCATTCAATAAACATTGTTTCATTCTTTACAGCCAGACTGCCAATGGTAGCCAGGGCAGCACCTGAATCAAAAACAATTTTTACATCTTCTTCCTTTTTAATACCACCGCCAAAATCAATGACCAATGAAGTATTAGCAGCAATGGTTTCCAGAACTTTCCAGTTCTTCACCGCTCCGGCTTTGGCACCATCCAGATCAACCAGATGCAAACGGTTCAATCCGGCAGCTTCAAATTCTTTGGCTACTTCTAAAGGGTTTTCATTGTAAATGGTCTTTTGCCCGTAATCACCCTGGGTTAGACGAACACATTTTCCATCGATGATATCTATTGCGGGAATGATCTGCATTATATAATTAGTAGTTAGTAATTGATGGGTTATAGGTCTATGAAATTTCTTAATATCTGTTCTCCTACACCTGCACTCTTTTCCGGGTGGAACTGGGTTCCGTAAAAATTATTTTTGTGTAAGGCGGAACTATAGGGTTGTATATAATCGGTTGTTGCAATCGTGTGTTCTCCAAGGGCTGCATAATAGCCGTGAACAAAATAGGCATAACTGTTTTCTTTGATCCCTTTAAACAGACCGGTCTTAAGATCATAGATCGTATTCCAGCCCATCTGTGGTATTTTGATACCGGGCTGGTTTGTTTTGAACCATTTTACGGGTTCTTCAAAAATACCGAGGCACTGGGTATCATTCTCTTCACTGTAAGCGCACATAAGTTGCATACCCAGACAAATGCCAAGAACCGGTTGCTGCAGATTTTTTATTACTGTATCCAATCCTCTTTCTTTCAGGTAACTCATCGCTGTGCTGGCTTCACCTACGCCGGGAAAGATCACTTTGTCTGCCGATTTGATTGCCGCATGGTCATCAGTTACAATGGCTTCCATACCTATCCTTTCGAGCGCATAAAGCACCGATTGTATGTTTCCTGCATTGTATTTGATAATTACCAGTTTCATAATTCCCTGTTCCTCTTATCAGATAATATTCTGTAAGAATTTTTTTGTTGTTAATTGAATATCTTCAACCCCATCCAATGCTTTGATAAATGCAGTTCCGATAATGGCGCCATTTGCATATTTACAGGCCGACTGAAAAGTTTCTTTATCCTTAATGCCAAAACCAACCAGTATCGGATTCTTCAATTTCTTTGTTTGTAAATTTTGCAGATATCCTTCCACCGCATTAAAGTCTTTATCCTTACCTGTAGTAGCAGATGAACTAACTGCATATAAAAATCCTGAACTTAATTCATCCAATTTGTGCACACGCTCATCAGATGTTTCGGGTGTTACCAAGAAGATGAAATCCAATCCGTATTTTTTGATGATGGCACCATACTCCGTCTCAAATTCATACTCAGGCAGATCGGGCAATATCAATCCGTCAACTCCCACTGCTGCTGCAGTTTTGCAGAACTCTTCAAAACCATATTGAAGAATGGGATTCATATACCCCATCAGGATAACTGGTAAATGGATCTCTTTTCTGAGATCTTTTAACTGTTCAAAAAGTACGCTCAGGTTCATACCATTTTCCAATGCCCTTGTACTGCTGGCTTGTATCACAGGGCCATCTGCTAAGGGATCACTGTACGGCATACCGAGTTCTACCAGGTCGGCTCCACTTTCCTGCAAAGCTTTCAGAATGGTTACGGTACTGTTCAATTCCGGGTAACCTGCTGTACAGTATACGTTCAGTACTTTGCTTTTTTTCTTTTGGAAGAGTTCTTGTATTCTGCTCATATTATTGTAACCGCTAATACGCGACGATGCTAAGGATCGCGAAAATTTATCAATTAAATGCCCATTGCTGTCATATACGTTGCCAGATCTTTATCGCCACGGCCACTTAAGCAAACAACTACTTTATCCGTTGTTTTCAAATTCAGTTTTCCCAGCACTGCAAAAGCATGCGCTGTTTCCAGTGCAGGTATAATTCCTTCTGTTTTGCTGATATGAAAAGCGGATTGCAAAGCTTCTTCATCCGTTGCACTTAAGAAAGTACCACGGCCACTCTTAAATAAATTGGCATGCAAAGGACCAACTCCGGGATAATCCAATCCGGCAGAGATGCTGTGGGGTTCTACCACCTGCCCGTCTTCTGTTTGCATCACAAGGCTTTTACTTCCATGCAGGATGCCGGGTTTACCCAATTGCGTTGTGGCCGCACTCATACCACTGTACACACCATGACCCGCAGCTTCTACAGCTACTAACTGTACACTCAACTCGTCTAAGAAATGATAGAAAGCCCCGGCCGCATTACTGCCGCCTCCCACACAGGCCACTACATGTGTTGGTAATTCGCTTCCTGTCTTTTCTTTTAACTGCCATCTGGTTTCTTCACTGATCACACTTTGAAAACGGGCAACCATATCGGGATAAGGATGTGGTCCTACCACACTGCCAATGATATAATGTGTATCTACCGGATTATTGATCCAGTCGCGGATGGCTTCGTTTGTAGCATCTTTTAATGTTTTACTTCCACTCATTGCAGGGATCACTTTTGCTCCCAGCATTTTCATTCTGGCTACATTGGGTGCCTGGCGTTCAATATCTTTTTCACCCATGTAAACGATGCACTCCATTCCTTTCAGGGCACAAACCGTTGCGGTGGCCACACCGTGCTGACCGGCACCCGTTTCAGCAATGATCCTTGTTTTACCGAGCTTTCTTGCCAACAAGATCTGTCCAATGGTGTTATTGATCTTGTGTGCACCGGTATGACAAAGGTCTTCCCGCTTCAGATAGATAGATGCATTGAATTCCTTACTCAATCTTTCTGCCAGGAATAAAGGTGTAGGCCTGCCCACATAGTCTTTCAACAATAACTGGAACTCTTTCTGGAAAGAAGGCTCGTACATAATATCGAGATACTTCTCTTTGAGCTCTTCCACATTCCGATGGAGCATTTCCGGAATATAAGCACCACCAAAAGAACCATAATAACCCTGTTCATTGGGATGCTGGAAGGTGATTTCTTTTTTCATTTCCCTTATCATCAGATCTGTTTTATCGTTGTTATAAAATCGCGCAGCATATCCATATCCTTAACACCCGGCGATGTTTCAAATTTACTGTTCACATCTATCGAAAAAAGATCATGCGCTACCGGATCCTTTACCAATTCTTTGAGCTTATCGCTATCATCATGTTCAATACCCCCACTCAGAAAGTAGGGCTTCCGGATATTTAACCCATGTAACATATTCCAGTCAAATTTTCTGCCGGTGCCGCCGTAGCCCGCACCTTCCGTGTCAAAAAGGAACATATCGGCCACATCCTGATAGTCCTTTACTTTCCATAAGATATTATCATCCTCACGCAAACGGAAAGCTTTTACTACCGTTACATAGTCAGCGATCTTTTCGCAATATTTGGGTGTTTCATCTCCATGGAGCTGAACAATATATAACCCGCAATCATCAACTGTTTCGAGTACTTCTTCTATGGGTGCATTTACAAACACACCAACTTTATTGATACCTTTCCCCTTGATCTTTTTGATCGCCGGTCTGGGCATGAACTTGTAAACGTAACGCGGCGATTTTGGATAGAAGATAAAGCCTGCAAATTCCACCCCCATTTCATCGAGTTGCAATACCTGTTCAGCGCTGGTCATACCGCAAACTTTGATCCGCATATTATTTTGCTTTTAGTTGATTCACGAAATCAGCAAAAGCAATCGAAGGGCTGGACTGTTTCATAAAGTTCTCCCCTATCAGGAAGCCTTTGAAACCTGCCGAGCGTAAAGTTACAATAGTATCTACATTACTGATACCACTTTCAGCTATGGCGGGCTTATCACTGGGTATCTTGTTGATAAGACCCAATGAGGTATCAATGCTAACTTCAAATGTTTTCAGGTTGCGGTTATTTACCCCTACCAGGGTCACTTCTTCACAGATATGGTCAAGTTCTTCCTCATTATGAATTTCCAGTAATACCTCCATGCCCAGTTTTCTTGCGGTGCCGGCCATCTGTTTCACTTCTGCCTGAGTTAAACAGGCAGCTATCAATAAGATCACTTCTGCACCATAGGCTTTGGCTTCTACCAGCTGGTATTCGTCTATCATAAAATCTTTGCGCAGCAGAGGTACAGCATTGATCGTAGCGGCCAGCAGGTCATCTATTGACCCACCAAAAAATTCTGTATCGGTTAAAACAGAGATGCCGGATGCACCGTGTTGCGCATAGGCCGTAGTTACCTCTTCTACTGTTACCCTATCATTGATGATACCTTTACTGGGTGATTTTCGTTTAAACTCGGCAATGATCCCTGTTTTCGAAGGATCCAACAGAAATTTCTTCAACGACAAGGTCTCATTCGGAAAAAATTTTGCTTTTTCCAGTTCAGCCACAGAGGTTTGCTGTTTGCGCAAAGCCACTTCTTTCCGTTTCTGTGCTACTATGGTATCTAAAATATTCATTTTACTGGAGGCTGATTAAGGTTTGTAATGATTGATACGCTTTACCGCTCTCAAGACTATCTACAGCTGCATGGTAGGCATCATCATAAGATGCATACTTTCCGGTACAATTCAACGCCATGGCTGCATTGGCCAGCACCACCGCATTTTGCGCCCAGCTGCCTTCTCCTTTCATTATGGTTTTAAAGATCTTTGCAGCTTCTTCAACTGTGTTACCGCCATAAATATCTTCTGCAGAAACCGTACGTTTCCCCAATTGTTCGGGTGTCATCACTTTTTCCCCTTCATTGGTGATCACTTTGGTATCATTGGTGAGTGAGATCTCATCGTAACCATCAAGACTATGAATGATCGTAAAAGCATTACCGGTTTGTTGGAGGAGGTAATTATAGATCCTTGCCATCTCCAGGTTATAAACGCCTACCAATTGAAAAGAAGGCTCTGCAGGATTTACCATTGGCCCAAGCATATTGAAAAATGTTCTTACACCCAGATTCTTTCGGATAGGTCCAACGATCTTTAAGGCAGGATGAAATAATGGTGCATGCAGAAAACAGATATTCGCTTTTTCAACTTCGTTCAACAGTGCCGCATTATCATTCTTGAAAGTATACCCCAACTGCTCCATCACATTGGACGCTCCGCTGATGGAAGTGGCTCCATAGTTTCCATGTTTGGCTACTTTTTGTCCGGCTCCGGCAACAATAAAGCATGAGAGTGTTGAAATATTGAATGTGTTCTTTCCATCCCCCCCCGTTCCTACAATATCCATTACCTGGTGACCCTGCAGATCTATTTTTACGCAGAGCTCAAGCAAAGCATCCCGAAAACCCTGCAGTTCTTCTATGGTGATACTGCGCATGAGGAATACAGTGATAAAAGCCGACATCTCACTTTCATTGTATTGACCGCGTGACATATTAACCAGGATCTCTTTGGCCTTTTCACGTGAGAGTGTTTTATACTCGAATAAATATTGTAAAATCTTTTTCATACTATTTTTTTAACCAGTTACTGATCATTTTTTCTCCATTGGGAGTTAGTACACTTTCCGGATGAAACTGAACACCCTGCACATCAAATTTCGTGTGCTGCAATCCCATGATATAATTATTTGCATCCCTTGCAGTGATCTCCAATGCTTCCGGGAAATGTTTATCACTGATCACCCAACTATGATAACGGCCTACTTCCATGGTATCCGGCAATCCTTCAAACAATGGACTTCTAACTCCAGACTGCTCACTCCTGACTAAGATAGGCATGGCAACACCATGATACACCTGTGAAAGATTTACCAACGTTCCACCAAATGCCTCCCCAATTGCCTGGTGCCCCAAACAAACACCCAGTATAGATTTGCTGGAAGCATATTCTTTGATCAGCGGTAATAACCTACCTGCCTCAGAAGGAATGCCCGGGCCTGGAGATAAGATGATCTTATCATAAGCTTTCACATTCTCCATCGGAATTTCATCATTGCGAAACACATCCACTTTACCATGTGTGATTTTCTCAACCAGATGAACCAGGTTGTAGGTAAATGAATCGTAATTATCGAATACTAATATTTTCATTTGCGTTTTTTTTGTTCAAGACCATGGTCTATGAACTATCGTCTAAATATCCTGTGCTATCTCAATTGCTTTCTTCAAAGCATTTAATTTATTATTCACTTCCTGCAATTCATTTTCCGGAACACTGGCTGCCACTACGCCAGCACCGGCCTGATAGGTAAGTGTATTATTTCTGCTTAAGAATGTGCGGATCATGATCGCGTGGTTACAGCTTCCGTCAAATCCCATAAAACCAATTCCTCCGCCATAGTAACTGCGGGCGGTAGGTTCATACGCATCAATAATTTCCATGGCTTTGAACTTAGGCGCACCGCTTAAGGTTCCTGCCGGAAATGTTTTCGCCAGTAACTCAAATGGGTTCTGGTCTTTTTTAACACGACCGGTTACTTCACTCACCAAATGAATCACATG
>CANGOX010000082.1 GCA_947455605.1 Chitinophagaceae bacterium | reverse complement strand
TAACGTTACGATCGATAAAAGAAAAGCTACGCCCACGAAGATGGTACCTGATTCCAGAATACGGGCAGCTACCAGACCCAGCGCCAGACTTTCGTTCTGTTTCCTGAGTACCGGATACAATACAACAGCCGTGCTGATACCGGCCAGGGCCACAATGATTTCGAGGATCCCGCCTATGATAGCAGATGTGTCTGGGCCGGTTCCAAGTAGATAGTTTGCGCCATGTATAGAACCATATAATGCAAGTGTTGGAACAGAAACAAAAGTGAGCAGATAAAGTATGCCCGCTGTGAGCGAGGTCTTTCGCAACGGGCTCATGGTTGCCCGTTGCGTTGATGCGTTTGTGAACATTGCAGACTGATCGTTTGAATGGGTTGCTTTCATCTTTGATGATTTATAGGGAGGTCTTGCTTGTTTTTATTGAATACACTCGCATGAACGAGTAGGGGTCTTATAAATTTTTATTTTTTGCAAGGGGATTGCTTCTCCATGGTTTAGAAAAATGGATACTCACGATCAGTGACCGGTTATACAATTCTTTGTCGGTAGAGATATTGGTCAGTCCATAACAGTATCTGATATCCAGCGCAAGTCTTTTTTGTCCCATAGGAAACATATAACCCCCGCCCACCTGAACACCTGCATCCAGGCGTTTAAAAGCTTCGCCGGAATTGGTAAAGGAAACATGCGTAGACACATCATTGATCTTCTTTGTGCCATTCAGATTATAGGCAATAGAGGGGCCGGCATTTGCATAAGCGTTGCCAAAATGAAAACGGGCAAGCACCGGTAATTCCAGCGTATACAAACGAAGGGTTCTTTCATTGGTGGTAAGTGGGTTATTTACATTCAGCTTGCCACCCTTCATCATAAAATAAAATTCGGATACAAGGGAGAATGCCGGTGTAATACCCGCTTGAAAGGTTACACCCACCTGTGCACCCAGCACAGATTTTTTGTAGTCCTTCAATGAACTGTTGGCATTTCCATAATTGAAGTTGGTTCCTACCAGGTTAAGTACCGGGTCTAAATAGGTCTTTGGTGTTTCCTGGCCAAATACATTTGACGACAGAAAAATGATGGCAAGGATAAGTGTAGTGTGTAATGTCTTTTTCATAATTCTTTTGTTGAGGTGATTGATTTAATTAACTCGAACAAAAGTAGCTGCAGTAAAAAGAGTGTACAATTGGGATATGCAAACCCGCCTGAGATGTCTTCATTACGGCGGGTTTGATCTGCAAGAGCAGGTGAGATTAGGGTTTAAAGTGTGGTGCTATTTGAATATTTATATGATAGTTGGTTTTCAAACATTAAAATGGTTGTTGTGTAATGGTTGATGAAATATTTCTAATCAGTTCCTGTGGACGGGCCTCTTTGGGTTCGGTGCCGAGCGAAGGCGAAGGCAGATAAAATGATGCGAAGCACATTTTGGCAGAGGCCAAAGCAGCCCGGTAACAGGAACGAGGCCCAGCGGCCATGAGCGACCCGAGGTTTCGAAGAAGTAGAGGAATCGATTTCTAATCGTATAATGCTTTACGTTTTATTATTAATGTAATGATAAAAAACCTCTTTATAGGTATCAGAAATCGGGATCAGCTGATCTGCGATCTTGATCCGGCTGCGCTCAATAGATTCGATCTTGTTGAGTGAAACCATATATGATTTGTGCACACGGCAAACGAGGTTTGAAGGGATCAGTTTCTCAAATTCACTAAAGCCCTGCAGTGTCATGATCTTTTTGGTTGTGGTATGGATCTTCAGGTAATCCCGCATGCCTTCTATATAGAGGATCTCGTCTATCATGATCTTCTCCAGACGGTTCTCTGTTTTTACAAAAATGAATTCGGGCTGCGCATCCGAACTGCGCTTTACAATGTTCTCCTGTGCTTTGTTTACAGCCTGTAAAAAACGGTTGAAGGTAAAGGGCTTCAACAGATAATCAGTGATCTGCAGTTCATAACCTTTCAACGCATATTCCTGGTAGGCGGTTGTGATGATCACCTGGCTGTTGATCTTTGAACTTTCCAGTAATTCTATGCCGGTTAATTCATCCATATTGATGTCTAAAAAAAGCACATCTACTTTATTATTGTTTAAATAGGCAAGCCCGGTGAGTGCATTGTCGAATGTGGCACTTAACTGTAAAAAAGGAACTTTGCCTACAAAGTCTCTCGTTTTTTCAAGTGCAAGAGGTTCGTCTTCTATAATGATGCAGCTATATTTATCCATTGTGTATGAGTAAGTTTATACGGTATGATTCGTTTGTTTTGTGTACTTCCAGTGTATGCCTGTCTGCATAGATCAGGTTCAGCCGTTTTACAATCAGTTCATTGCCTAATCCGCCAATCGTTTCATGCACTTTTACATTGGGATCAAATTTATTTTCACAAAGCAGTTGTATGGTATCCTCTTTGATTACAATATTCACCGTGATCGCATTTTCTATCTTTTTGTTATTGGCGTGCTTGAATGCATTCTCGATAAATGGAATAAACACCATGTGTGCGATAGACCGGTTATCAATGATGCCGGTTACAGTAAAATGAACATACTGCTCGTTGGCGGTTCGTATTTTTTGTAATGCGATATATTTATCTATGTATTCAATTTCCTTGGAAAGTGAAATGCTGTCACCCTTTGTTTCATAAAGAATGAACCGCATAATATCAGATAACTTATTCAGGTAGTCAGAAGCAGCTACAGCATCTTTCAGGATCAATGAATCAATATTATTAATGGTATTAAATAAAAGATGCGGATCCAGTTGCGATTTGATCAGTGCCATTTCCATTGCATGGGTTTTCTCAGTCAGCTGTTCTTTCAGTTTGATCTCTGTTACCCAGGTTACAAACCCTTTTATCACAAGCGCTACAATGCCGCTGATGGAGCTGATGATGGTCATGATGATGATGACCCTAACCGCTGTGGACCTTCCGTTTACCCCGTTTTTATCCATATCTCGTATACTACCCGTTTCAATAAAATACCGCAACAGAATATAGGCAAATACGGAAGCGGCAGCAGAGATCAGGATGCCATAGATAAAGGAAAGAAAATATTTTTTTTGTTGCAGGAATTTAGGGAACAATCGATAATAATATAAAAAGTATGAGATAACGGATGGCACTAATACAAACAGGAAAATGGTTTTAAAAGCATTCATGATCCGGGAATCCTGGGTGCTTCCATATAGACTGCTTCTGTAATAAACACCCAGCATAATGGATATTAAGGCAACATAGCAAGCCCAAAAACCTATATGTAATAAAATAATAAAAGACTTTTTCATGATTGCTGATTACCATCTAAAAAGTGAATAAAGGTCTCTCATTGATCAGGCCTGGAAAGAATTGATATGCCAACAGGTCAAAAACGTCTTCAAAATGGGAGGGATCAGCCTCAAGATAGGTGTGTTTGGCTTCAGATGATTGATTGTAACTCAATTTCTCTATCTCAATGCAAGCTGTCTGTTTATCGAATAAAAGTGAACATGATTTGTAGATTTCCATGACAGCTCATGATGGCTTATTCCAATTGATGAATACATTTGGGTTCTATTGATGGTTCTGTAGAATTTAACTAGTAAAAAGATTTCCATGCAACTTGCCTATAACCCCAAATATCCAGCTATCGACGATCTGATCAAAAAAGCAAAATCAAAGATCCCCAAATTTGCTTTTGAATATATGGACGGTGGTTGTAATGAAGATGTGAATTTATACAAGAACACAAAAGAGATCAGGGATGTGGAGTTGAAACCCTACTATTTAAGAAAGCATACCGATGCAACACTGAACACAGAATTATTCGGCCATGTGTATGATGCACCTTTTGGGATCTCACCCATAGGTTTACAGGGTTTGGTCTGGCCAAATGCTCCGGAAATTTTAGCAAAAGCAGCCTGCAAGCACAATATCCCATTTATACTTAGCACCGTTTCTACGAGTAGTATTGAAAGGATAGGAGAGATCACTGAAGGCAAAGCCTGGTTTCAATTATACCATCCCGCAGAAAATGAGATCAGAGATAAGATTATCAAAAGAGTGGATGAAGCAGGCTATCCTGTATTGGTGATATTGAGTGATGTACCCACTTTTGGCTATAGGCCCAGAGATATCAGAAACGGGTTAGCTATGCCTCCCAGAATGACCCTGAAGAACATCCTTCAGATCATGGGCAGACCGGAATGGGCTTTAAAAACCCTGTATCATGGCCAACCTTCATTTGCTACCATGAAACCCTATATGCCGGCAAACCTGAATATGAAACAATTGGGACAGTTTATGAACCAAACATTTTCGGGCAGGCTGAATGAACAAAAAATTTCGGCTATTCGAGACCAGTGGAAGGGCAAACTGGTGATCAAAGGAATTGCTTCTGCAGAAGATACCGAAATGGCCATACGGCTCGGATTGGATGGCATTATTGTATCCAATCATGGAGGACGGCAACTGGATCCCGGTCAGTCGGCCATCAAATCCTTAGATCCCATAGTTGCCCAATACGGTAACCGCATCAAGATCATTATGGACAGCGGGTTACGTTCCGGCCCGGATATAGCCCGAACCCTTGCATCCGGAGCCGAATTTGCCTTTCTGGGCAGGAGTTTTATGTATGCAGTAGCCGCTTTGGGTAATGAAGGCGGAGATCATATGATCTCAAGCTTAAAAGTGCAGTTGAAACAGGTAATGGATCAGATCTGTTGTTCTGCTGTAACCGATATAAAAGACCATCTCATAAAATGATCTGGCCGGGATTTCCACTTATTTTTCTCCTTGATAAGCTTTTTGTGTTATCTATTTAATTGATTATCATTATTTATAACAAATTAAGGCCTTTTGTACCCCTGTTCTCATTTGGGTATAAAAGGCTGTAAAACGTGTACAGAACCCTTTGCCCGTGTTCAGCAATGCTGCAGGGCTTACAGGCAGGCACATGTAGGGGCAGGATGGTGCATGACGGTAAAAAAATGTTAAATGATAATTTGAGCTCAATTCGAAAACTAATTGCCATATGAAAAAATGTTCGCTTATTAAGCGTATGCTTTTTGCATGCGTATTTTTCCTGCCCATTTTGCAACAAAATGTGTTTGCACAAAAGTTAACGCCCCATGTAATTGAGGGGACTGTCTCCAATGAAAAAGGTGAATTATTACAGGGAGTGGTTGTTGAGGTTAAAAACTCAAAAACAAGAACTGTTACCGATCGTTCGGGTAAATTCAGCATTTCTATCAAGGAGAAAACGGCTGTACTGCTGATTACCTATACAGGGTATGCAGACAAAGAACTTGCCGTTACCGAAACATCAGCTAACCTGAGTGTATCTCTTTCTATAGATACCAAAGCACTGGAAGATGTAGTGGTGATCGGTTATGCTACCGTTAAAAAGAAGGATGTAACGGGAGCTGTTTCCGGTATTAATCAACAAGACATTAAATCACGTCCGGTAACCAATGCCTTGCAAGCTATGCAGGGTAAGGTGGCTGGGGTTGATATTTCTTCCAATGAACGCCCCGGTTCTGTAGGAAGTATCAATATCCGTGGAGTTCGTTCTTTGACGGCTTCTAATACACCATTGTTTGTGGTTGATGGTATCCCTTTAATGACGGGAGGTATCGACAATTTTAACCCTAATGACATTGAGTCTATTGACATCCTGAAAGATGCTTCTGCAACGGCTATCTACGGTTCACGTGGTGCCAATGGTGTTGTGATCGTAACCACCAAACAGGGAAAATCGGGAAGAGTAACTTTAAGTTTAAACAGTTCCATTAAAGCTGAAAACCTTGTTGATAATACAACAATGTTCAATGCGGCTGATTATATCACTTTCCGTCGTTGGGCATACTATTATGCCGGTTTAAATACAACCACCGGTGTTAGTACCTATCCAAGAGGAGACCAGCCAACCCTTGCTACCGATAGAACTTTCTTTAATGCAACTGCCGATCCATCTGCCTGGAATAATATTGCGAAAGGTTGGGCTTCAGGAACCTGGGATGGTTCAAAAGTAGCTACTACCGATTGGCGTGGGATAGTTGCCCAGCAATCCATGACATCTGATAATGTGATCAGTGTTAGTGGTGGATCAGATAAAATTAAAGCCTATGGCTCATTTGGTTACCTGAATAATACAGGAACCATCAAAGGTCAATCCTTTAAAAGATATTCAGGAAAAGCCAGCGTAGATATTGAAGCTACCAAATGGCTTTCTTTTGGAAATAATTTCAGTGTGAATTACAGTATTCAGGAATTTGGTCAGTCGCAGGTTAACGTTTCAACCATAGGTACGCCTGCCGGTGGTTTATATGAATCTGCCAGATCCTTATTCCCGTATGCAGTTCCGTATGATTCAGCCGGTGCCAGAATTCTGTTCCCCGGTGGTGATAACTCTTTTAAAAGTGTAGTGGATGAATGGAACTACAACAGAGATCAAAGAGTAACGCTAAGAGCATTTGGCAGCATGTACACACAGGTAAATTTTGGATCTATTTTCCCTGTGTTGAAAGGATTGAAATACCGTATGAATTTTGGACCGGATTTCTCTTATTATCGTGATGGCGTATATATAGATGCCAATTCTGTTGCCAATGGTGGCAGCACAAACTTTGCTTCGCTGTCTAACAATAAAACGTTCTCTTATACTTTGGATAATCTGCTTTATTATGACAGAACCATTGGATCTCATGCTTTTGGCGTAACCCTGTTACAAAGCCAGACAGCATATACCCAGGAAACCAGTTCTATCACTGGTAATGGTGTTCCTTTGAGTACACAATTATGGAATGCTTTGTCAAGTGGAACAGTAACCGGCTCATTAAGTTCCAGCTCCAATATCATCCAGCAGCAGTTATTATCCTATATGGCTAGATTGAACTATAGTTATAAGGATAAATACCTGTTAACTGTTTCAGCCCGTCAGGATGGTTCTTCTGTATTGGCAGAGGGTCATAAATATTCTTTGTTCCCTTCAGCAGCATTGGCCTGGAGGATCAATAAAGAAAAATTCATGAAAGCAACCTGGGTAAATGATTTGAAATTAAGGCTAGGAGCGGGTGTAACCGGAAACTCTGCCATTGCACCTTATGCAACTCAAGGTCCGATCACCGCTCTTTTCTATCCATTTGTGTCCAGCAATGTTGCCGGATCTGTTCCCAATTCTGTTTTGGCAAATCAGGAACTTGGATGGGAAAAAACAACACAATATAATCTTGGCTTAGACTTCTCATTGTTTAACAGAAGGGTTATCGGTAGTGTTGATGTGTATACTTCCAATACCAAAGATCTGTTAATGCAAAGATCTATTCCTTCTGTAACCGGTTTTACAACAACCTTTGCCAACATTGGTAAAACAGCCAATAACGGGGTTGATATCAATCTGACAACTATTAACATCAAGCAGAAAGATCTGATGTGGACCACAACCGTAAATGCGGGATGGCAGAAAGAACATATCGTAGCATTGGCAAATGGCAGCCAGGATGATATCAGCAATAACTGGTTTATCGGCCAGCCGATTGGTGTGATCTATGGTTATAAATCTCTCGGTTTATGGCATGTTGGAGATGAAACAGCCATGAAAGCTTTCAATGCAAATGGTAATACATTTTTCCCTGGTAATGTAAGAGTGGCAGATGTGAATGGTGATAGCAAAATTGATCCCAACAACGATCGTCAGATCATTGGTTCAACAAGGCCACGTTGGGTAGTTGGTATGACCAATACGGTTACTTATAAAGGATGGGATTTTTCTATCTTCTTTTATGGCCGCTTAAATTATATGTTTAACGGGGGTGGAGAAGGAGAAGCAGGCCGTAGTGTTACAAGGCAGATCAATTATTATACGGAGAATAATCAAAATGCAGAATTCCAGAAACCTATATTTAATGCCGGTAATGCAGCGGGTGATCCTTATTTCCCTGCTTTAGGTTATTACCAGGCTTCTTTTGTTAAAATTCGAAACATATCTCTTGGGTACACTTTTGACAATAAATCTTTAGGTAAATCAGGTATTACTAATCTGAAAGCTTATTTACAGATGTCAAATCCCGGGATGTTATTCTCGAAAATTAAATACCTGGATATGGATGTGGCTGGTTCAACCTGGAACAGAGGTGTAACTGTAGGAATCAATGCATCATTTTAATACTATTAAATTTGAATTTTATGAAGAAAAATATTTATTTACATACATTACTGATTGCTTCGGCAGTGTTGTTTGCCAGCTCCTGCAAAAAGGATTTCCTGACTGAAACATTGACAACTGCCCGCAGTACTGAATTTTACAAAACGGATGCCGGTATCCAGCAATTGGCAGTAGGTGCCTATTACCAGGTATTTAATGTGCCGTTTAACGGAGAGTGGAATTATGCCGCAACCAACTATGGAACAGATGAGTTTCATGTTGGTGGAGACCCTTCCAATTCACCCTGGAACAACTATGATGCGACATTCAATTCTGTTGTAGTGGCTGCCAACGGTAATACAGCGGCTTCCAATTTTCAATGGGATGCTTTGTACACAGGTATCGGAGATGCCAATCTGTTAATACAGAATTGTATAAACAGTACTTCTGCTTCTGTGGCTGTTAAGAACACAGCTTTGGGAGAAGGTTATTTTATGCGTGCATATAATTATTTACGCCTGGTTAGTCAATATGGTGGTGTGCCCTTACAACTGACACCAATATCTACGGTTCAGCTGGAATTTACAAGAGCAGATCCCAAAGATGTATATGCTCAGATCATTTCTGATCTCACAAATGCAGCAAAATTGTTGCCTACTGCTGGAGCTCCTTCCCGTATTACACAGGATGCTGCCAACCATTATCTGGCAAAAGCCCTTTTATTCAGATCCAGTGAGATCAACAATTCCTGGAATGCTTCTTTTGTAGCAGGTGATTTAGCTGCAATCGGACCGCTTTGCGATAAAATTATTGCCAATCACCCGTTAGCTTCCAATTTTGCCAGCTTATGGAACTTTACCAATATCAATTCAGCAAATGAAAGTTTACCTGAATTGATTCTTTCTGCTCAGTATACCAATGATGTAAATACCAATTTGGGTAACGGTAATACGCAACATTTGTATTTTGCTTCAAGATATGATATACAGGATCAGATGGCACGTGATCTTACCGGCGACAGACCCTTCAGCCGTTTAGCCACTACCTATTATATGTATCGTGTGTTTGATATGGTGAATGATTCAAGATTCTGGAAATCTTTCAGAACCAAAAGCGCGATCAATGGAGCAACTACCGTTGCACCAAATATTCAGGGAGACCTGGGGATCATGTTTGTGATCAATCAACCAGGTGATACAAGATTTCCACTATCCAAAATATCAAAGGGTACCGCCGGTGCTAATCTGATCAAAGATATCAATGGTGCACAAAGAGTGATTCCTACTGTGTATGTTGCCTATCCTGCCGGAAGAACCACTGATGGAGCTTTAAATACAGATCTGACAACAGCAGGCCAAAGTTTTCCATCTTTGAGTAAACACATGGATGGTCATAGAAACTCTTTAAATGATGTTGTTGGACATAGAGATTTTAATTTGGCGCGCTCTGCTGAAACCTATTTAATTGCAGCAGAAGCGAAGATCAGATTGGCAAAAGCAGGTACAGGTAGTTATGCAGATGCATTACCTTATATCAATGCCGTTAGAACACGCGCTCAGTATGTGACCGGTGAAAACAGAGCTGCTTATAATGATGGAGGTAATACATTACAGTCTGTTGCCTTGCAAACACCTGGTGTAGGTATTTCATTTTATCCCGGAAATTCATATTATGAATCAAACAATATTCCTGTAACTACTGCAGCTTCTTCAAGTTTGGCTATTACAGGTATTGCGCCTTTACCGGCACAGGATGAAAATATTATCAGCACGTTAGGGTTATCCAGTACTTATGATCGTATGTTATGTCTTGTTCTTAATGAGCGTGCACGTGAATTAGTAGGAGAATTTAAACGTTGGGAAGATCTGTCAAGAACACAAACCCTGGTTAAAAGAGTACAGGTATATAATCTTGAAGGTGGGCCTAATGTAAAAGCAGGTCATACTTTACGTCCGATACCACAGAACTTCCTGGATGGTATTCAGGCAAGCGGACTTAATTTAACACCGGCTCAAAAACAGTCAATGCAAAACCCGGGTTATTAATAGAAGATTTCTAAACAGAACGTAGTTCAGATCTTATCAATACTTATAAAGTTATGCAACAGGCTTTTTTTCCCTGTTGCATAACTTTACTTATTTAAGACAGATTCTTTACTATTCAGTACACGTCCAACGTATGAATATTTCCGATACAATCAGGATAACAGTTATTGGTGCCTTTTTTTTATTCCTTCATGTAGATGGGTTGGCCCAACATAAAGCTACGGATGCTACTGCACCACTGCATGCCTTACAACCCGACTATCCTGTACCGTATAAAATACCCTCTGTTGCTGACATTAGTTTTCAGATAGAAAAAGTATATCAATATTTACAGGCGGTTACGCCTGCTCAACTGGTAAATAAGCAAACCGGTAATGAGGTAGCGGTTACAGCGGTGGATACCAATACGATTTTTAAGCCCGGAGATTTCAGACTCACCAGTTATGAATGGGGGGTTACCTATGCCGGTATGCTTGCGGCCGGTAAAACTACCGGGGATAAAAAATATACAGCCTATACGCTGGACAGGCTGCAATTAATGGCCGATGCATTTCCCTATTTAAAGGGGCTGTATCAGAAATACCCATTAAAAACGAATCCACTCAGATCGGTGATCGAACCCCTGGCCTTGGATGATGCAGGGGCTATGTGTGCGGCTGTTATTCAGGCAGTACAAAACGGTGGCAATAAAAATCTCACGCAACTGTCCAATAATTTTCTTGATTTTATATCCAGCAAACAATTCCGTTTGCGTGATGGAACCCTTGCCAGGAAAAGACCCCAGCCCAATACCCTTTGGCTGGATGATCTGTTTATGAGTGTGCCTGCATTGGCACAGGCCGGAAAATTAACCGGTAATCCAAAATATTTTGATGACGCTGCGAAACAGGTGATCCAGTTTTCGCAACGCATGTTCAATAAAGAAAAGAATGTGTACATGCATGGGTGGGTTGAGTCTATGGTAGTGCACCCTCAATTTCATTGGGCCAGAGCCAATGGCTGGGCGGTTATGACCATGGTAGAGTTACTGGATGCATTACCTGCCTCACATCCCTCGAGAAAAAAGATATTGGAACAATTGAAGTTGCATATCAAAGGGTTGGCTGCTTATCAGTCTGATAAAGGGTTTTGGCACCAGCTATTGGATAAGAATGATTCCTATTTAGAAACTTCTGCTACGGCTATTTACTGTTATGCTATTGCCAAAGCCATCAACCATCAATGGATTGATGCAAAAGCCTATACCCCCATGTGTTTATTGGCCTGGAGTGCAGTAGCCACAAAGATCAGTAATAACGGACAGGTAGAAGGGGTTTGTGTTGGAACAGGAATGGCATTTGATCCGGCATTTTATTATTACAGGCCCACTAATGTTTATGCGGCACACGGGTATGGCCCGGTATTACTGGCTGGTGCAGAAATGATCAACCTGATAAAAAGCCATAAGATCGTTTTTGATGATAGCGCTATTCAGTTAAGAGACTAAAATAGGCTGGCCTGACGGTATTTTACCAAATGGGTCAGCATTACATACGTGGTGGTAATGGTTGTAAGCTCTGGGCCTGTTGCCTATGTGCCGGCTGGTGTTTTATGGCAAGCTCCGGTTATTGGCATACAATTGAAGGTAACAGGTCCTTTTATATCTTCTGCTGAACAAATGTCTTTCAGCAGCTATCATTACTTATTAACCCACCCCTCATAAATCTTTGTAAGAAAGCAGGAATTGGATACATTTGACTAAACAGAATTGATCAAATAAACCGCCATGCCCGGAGATACCCCCAACATCCATAGTATAGCCAAAGACAAGAATTCTTTTGATGTAATTGTAGTAGGAACCGGTGTTACCGGAGGATGGGCCGCCAAAGAACTCTGTGAAAAAGGATTCAAGGTACTCTTACTGGATCGCGGAAAGAATGTGGAGCATCCCAAATATCCTACAGCCACAAAAGATCCCTGGGAGTTTGCACATAGAGGCTCACTTTCGCAGGCCGATAAAAAAGACCATGCTATTCAAACCCGGCATTACTCTTATCGGGATGACAATAAACATTTTTACATAAATGATACCGAGAATCCTTATGAAGAAATTAACCGCTTCGACTGGATACGTGGCGATATTGTAGGGGGCAGATCCTTGTTATGGGGGCGTGCCTGTTATCGCTGGAGTGATCATGAGTTTGAATCCAATCTGAAAGATGGACATGGAGTTGACTGGCCCATCCGTTACAAGGATCTGGCTCCCTGGTACGATTATGTTGAACGTTTTGTGGGTGTAAGCGGAAATAAAGATGGTATTGAAAGCCTGCCCGATGGTGAGTTTCAGCCTCCTTTTGAAATGAACTGTGTAGAAAAAGATTTTAAATCACGGTTAGAGGCTAAATACAATTCCCGGAAAGTGATCATTGGCCGAACGGCTAATCTCACAAAACCGATTGATGGGCGTACCCAATGCCAGGCAAGAAATCTTTGTCATAGAGGCTGTCCGTTCGGAGCCTATTTCAGCACCAATGCCAGTACAATGCCTGCTGCTATTGCTACGGGCAATCTTACGGTTCGTCCTAATTCATTGGTAACGAAAGTGATCTATGATGAGCAAAAATCAAAAGCCAGTGGTGTAGAGATCATTGATACAGAAACTAAAAAAACGGCTACATTTTTTGCCAGGGTTATTTTTCTGAATGCTTCAACGGTTGCTACGGCTGCCCTATTACTCAGATCCACTTCTTCCCGTTTTCCGAATGGTTTAGGTAACGGCAGCGACCAGATAGGCCGCAACCTGATGGATCATCATAAAGGGATCTCGGTTACTGCTACTGTGGAAGGATTTGAGAATAGTTACTATTCCGGCCGAAGGCCCAATCCGTTATACATTCCAAGGTTTAAAAATATACTTGAGCCTAATGGGGATTATCTCAGGGGCTTTCATTTAAATGCAGGTGCCTCACGAGGTGCTGCTCAACCGGAAGTTCAGATAGGGGCTGATTTTAAAACGGCCTTAACAGAGCCCGGCCTATGGAAGGTCCGTTTATATGGTTATGGCGAATGTTTACCTTACCCGGAGAACCGTATTACCCTCAATCATGAGAAAAAAGATCCCTGGGGGTTGCCCATGATCAGTATTGACTGTACGTTTAAAGAGAATGAACAAAAGATGCATAAAGACATGGTAGCAACCTGTCGCGAAATGCTTACCTCATTGGGTTATAAAGACGTTAAGGATACTTCAGAGATCTCTGCACCCGGTAATGCCAACCATGAAATGGGAACGGTAAGAATGGGCCGGGATCCCAAGACCTCTGTGCTTAACGGATTTAACCAGATGCATGAAGTAGCCAATGTATTTGTTACGGATGGCTCCTGTATGGCATCGAGTTCATGCCTGAATCCTTCTATCACGTATATGGCCCTTACCGCCAGGGCCTGTGATTATGCCGCGAAAGAGATGAAAAAAGGGAATATTTGATGCAAGGCTGATCCAATTATAATAGCCGGAAACATTACAATCACTGGAAATAGACCCAAATTCCCGCATACATTTTTGAAACAAAAAGACAGTTGAAAAACTGTCTTTTTTTATGAGAATAGTGCTCTTTTTTACTGATATCTTTTTGATTATCAGGCAACGCGGTGTGTAGCTCCTTCGTACAGGGTATTGGATATAGAAACAGTAGATCTTGCTGGAATCCCGTTTAACCCAACAAAACAGGCTGTATTTTCGATGAAAAAGAACCAACTTCTTTCTGATATTTCCGTCAGTACAGCCCAGGCTATCCTTAACCAGTTGTCGGGTATCATCGTTTTCTTTATCATTTCCCGATACCTCGATAAAGCTGCCCTTGGACATATAAACTGGGCACTGGCGGTTTTAATGGTCGTTTTTTCCATTTTAGGTTTTGGATTAGAACATATAGCCGTACGAAAAGCTGCTACCGGTGCCGATCCGGGCTTGTTATTACAATCTTATCTGGTTCATGTTATGATAACGGGGATTGGTTTTCTGGGATTGGCCTGGCTGGCTGAATCCAGGATTACTTCTCTTCGTCAGGATGGTCATCTGTTTCTTTTATTGGCAATCGGTCAATGTATTTCCTTTCTCGCTATACCCTTCCGGCAGATCGTTAATGGTTTGGAAAAATTCAGAGCGCTTTTTGTAATGTCGTCCAGTGCCAATATCTGTAAAGCCGTATTATTATTGATACTGGTACTGATGCAACAGGTATCCCTGAATTTAATTGTTGAAGTATACATACTGGCTTCTTCCGTAGAACTGATGGCTTGTGTGATCATTTACAAAGTACAATTGCGGTTGCCCCTGGTTCCGGGGTATGACTGGAAACAGTATCACGGTTTTTTAAAAGAAGCATTACCGCAATTAGGGATCACTGTCTTTAATACTGCTGTTCAGCGGATGGATTGGATCCTGCTTGGTTTGCTTTCAACGGCCATTGTAGTGGCTGAGTATAGTTTTACCAATAAACTCTTCGAATTAGCCACCTTGCCATTGCTGATCATTGCACCCGTTATCTTTCCAAAGATTGCCAAACTGTTTGCTGATATTTCTCAAAAAGATAGTGATGTAAAAATGGCCTACCTGAAAGTATTGGTAAGATTGGAAATTGTAGTGGCGGTATTCGTTGCTATGGCAGTAAATATTTGCTGGAAAGCTATCATAGACCCCCTTACGGATAATAAATATGGTGCATCTACCCGCCAGATCATTTTTGTAATGTCGTTTGCCATGCCCCTGATCTATATCAATCATATTTTCTGGAGTATCCTTTTTTCTCAGGAGAAGATGAAAATATTACTCCTGATCTTTCTCGCAACTTTTGTAAGCAATATGGCAGCGGATATAGTACTGATCCCTTTCTATGGTGCAGCCGGCGCGGCCTTTGGGTTTGTACTGGCGCTATGTGTGCAGACCCTGCTTTATTTCCTTCAAGTGCCTTCGCATGATATAAGGAAGGGTGTATTTCATCTTTTTCCGGTCATTGGTATTGCCTTGCTGGCAGGGTTTGTTTCACAATACCTGTTTGGTTTTTTTTTATGGCAATTGTTCACTGCAGCCGGGATCTATATTTTTCTTTTGATTATCACCAAGCAGTTATTGTATACTGATTGGCAGATGGTTAAAAAAACAGTAAAGCCAGGTAACTTAATAAACCAGATACATGCGGTTTGAAACATTTAAAATAGCGTTCAAAAAGTATACAGAGAAGGTCGACTGGAACCTGCTCATATTTTTGTTGCTGTTCCTGAATGTAAAACTGGCTGTGAAAGTGGTTGGGCTGGTATTTATGTACCTGAAAAGGGTGAATTTTTCTTTTCGGTTTTCTACAAGACCAGATGGTCTGCCCTGGTTTTATCCGGCTATGATCTGTTTGGCTGTGGCCAATACTGTATTCCTCTCTTTATACCGTGAACCGCATTACCCGATCCTGTTGTTGGTGGGTATTTTATTCTGGGCGATGTGTATACTGGCTTTACACCAGGTGGCACTATCTGTAAAAGAGAGTGCTTTGGAAAAGATCCATTATACTTTGTTCGTATTCTTTTTATTAAACGCGATCGCGTCGTATGGTAATTTATTCTCCATCATTTGGGAAATAAAAGAATGGAACCCTTACCGCTACCAGGGACTATATCAAAAATATTTTATTGGTACCGGCGATTATATCCGTGGGATCAGTTTTGATACATCTACCACCAATGCTTTATTGAATGCCTTTGGGGTTGCCTATTTTCTGTCAAGAAAGCAAATGAAGATGGCATTGTTATGCATGAGTGTATTATTACTCACCTGTAGCAATTTTACCAATCTTTTGATGATCTCTTGCCTGCTTGGGTTCTTTATCTATCGATCCGACCGTAACCAGAAAAGTATGATCGTGGTAATGGTGATGATGCTGGTTGTATTCATGGCCAATGTATCGCCACAGAATAATAATTACACCATCAATATGATGGAGAAAACCTTTGGCAGAAAAAAGATAGTAAAGAAGCCGCTTATCAAAGAGATCCCCATTACAGAAAGACCAGATAGCTTATTGAGTTTTGAAGAGAGAAAGATCAAGTACGCAAAACGATATCTTGATAGTATGGCAGGCGTGCGTAATGCCATGGGCTTATTGCAATCGGCTTATAACCCTGATACAACAGCGGTATTTCATCCCGTTATACCTAAAGTGAATATTCATGCACCGGAATATCAGCATCGGCAGGATTCTTCTGAAGCCAGGTTACAGGCGCTGGCTTATTTGCACGAGATAGAAACCGGGAAGGATGCGTTCACGCCCGATACGGTTTCGCGTATTAACCAACCTCCCGGAAAACTAACCGCTTTCATACAATTGTTCACTTTTATGAAAGCACATCCCTCCAGACTGGTAAGCGGGAATGGCATGGGTAACTTTTCATCGAAGCTGGCTTTCAGAACAACCGGTTTAAAAATTGCCGGTGGATATCCTGCTGCATATACATATGTAGGAGATGATTTCAGAAGGAACCATCTTTCTGTGTATCTCAGTTTTTTTGGAAAAGATTCCGGGTATCACTCCATCGCTAATTCACCTAATTCTTTTTATTCCCAGCTTTTGGGTGAATATGGCATAATAGGCATCACTTTATTCCTTCTGTTTTACCTGCTTTATTTTGCCAGAGGATTCAGGAAGCTAACCTATGGTATACCGGTATTGTTTATTATGATAGGTGCATTGGTAACAGAATATTGGTTTGAACAGCTTTCCATTGTAATTGTTTTTGAACTGCTGATCTTATTAAACCGCCGTGAAATATCCGAAAATAACACAGCCAGCTCATGAGCGAAATAAAAATAACTGTGTTAATGCCTGCTTACAACGCCGCAAAATATATCGGCGATGCAATACGATCCGTGTTGCAACAAAGCTTTACTGAGTTTGAATTATTGATCGTTAACGACGGATCTGCAGATAACACAACCGAAGTAGTGCGTTCATTTACAGATGAACGCATTATTTTACTGGAACAGGAACATGGCGGTGTATCTAAAGCATTAAATACCGGATTGGCTGCGGCAAAGGGGCGATACATTGCGCGTTTTGATGCAGATGATATCTGTTTTCATGACAGGCTTCAAAAACAATTTCAGTTTCTTGAAATGAATCCTGCATATGTGATCGTAGGGAGCGATGCTGAATATATGCTGGAGAATGGGGAATTTCTATTTCGTTTTGCCTGCATCGGGCATGAACATGAGGAGCTGTTGCATAAATTATATTTCTACTGTCCCTTTATACATTCCAGTGTAATGTATCGAAAGGATAAGGTACTTACTGCAGGGGGATATTCTCCATGGGCACATAATTT
>CANGOX010000081.1 GCA_947455605.1 Chitinophagaceae bacterium | reverse complement strand
GCCTTTCAGCAGTGAAGTAACCCCAGTATAAACATCCGATATATAATCCTTCAGAAACATTTCTTGAGTTTAAAGTTTTGAGTTTTGAGTTAAAAATGCCATCCCAAAATCGCTATTACCGTTACTAATATTAAATTGAACATACTTATAGGCAACAAATACTTCCATTCCAGATTCAATAATTGGTCAATCCGTAATCTCGGGAAGGTCCAGCGGAACCACATGATCAGGAAGATCAGGAAGAATGTTTTTCCAAAGAACCAAACCGAAGAAGGTATATAATCCATGATATGGTTAAACCCTTCCCAATGTCCGATATGTAAAGGCATCCAACCACCCAGGAATAAGGTGGCACCAATACCGCACACAATAAAGATGTTAATATATTCTGCGAGGAAGAATAGGGCGAAACGCATGCCTGAATATTCTGTATGGAATCCGGCAGTTAATTCTGATTCGGCTTCTGCCAGATCAAAAGGTGCTCTGTTGGTTTCTGCCGTTACGGCTATGATAAAGATCACAAAAGAGATGATCGCCGGAATATGTCCTTTGAATAACCACCATCCATTTTCCTGTGAAGCAACTATTTCTGATAATTGAAGGCTGCCCGTTAACACAACAATGGTTAAAATAGATAAACCGGCAGACAATTCATAACTAACGATCTGCGCGCCACTTCTCATTGCGCCAAGTAAAGAATATTTATTATTACTTGCCCATCCTGCCATCAACACTCCGATCACAGAAAGGGAAGAAATAGCTGATACATATAAGACACCGATATTAATATCCCAGATCTGAAACCCTTTGGCAAAAGCGATAGGTGCCAGTAATAACATGGCCACCATCATCACTAAAAAAGGTGCGAGATTAAACAAAAATTTATCTGCCTTATCAGGAACCAAACCTTCTTTCAAGATCAATTTTAAAGTATCTGCCGCAGTCTGTAACATACCGCCAGGCCCTACTCTGTTTGGCCCTAAGCGGATCTGGATATGTGCTGCTACTTTTCTTTCCATCAATACCAATACCAATCCCAATGCAGCAAACAAAGCAATGGCCAGCAATATAATGATCACGCACTCCGACAATAAAGCCAGGGTTGGCGTCATATTGCCATATAACCAGTGGTGGATCGATCTTGTTATGCTTTCTAAACTAAACATGCATTGATATATTTATTGTCCCGACTGTTATATTGTTATTCAATTGTTCGTCAATCGTGAATCGTCAGTCGTGAGTACAAATCAAAACTCACGCCTCACGAACCACTGTTCACCCTACCGATCAATATCCGGTATCACCAGATCCAATGTACCCATGGTTGCCATCAGATCACCGATCTTACTTCCACTGGCCATATGATCTAATGCCGAGAGATTGGAAAATCCCGGTGAACGGAATTTGATCCGGTAAGGGGTAGTACCACCTTCACTTACAATGTACACGCCCAACTCACCTCTCGCTGTTTCCACCCTGCTATAAAACTCTCCTTTAGGTAATTTCAACACGGCTTTTGTTTTGGCCTGAAAATCGCCTTCGGGAATATTATCTATTAATTGTTCAATGATGCGGATGGATTGCATCATTTCTTTTACTCTTACAATATATCTGGCAAACGAATCTCCTCTGGTATCCAGTACTTCCTCAAATTCCACTCTGTCATAGGCATCGTAAGGAGCAATTTTTCTCAGATCAGAAACAACACCGCTGGCTCTGGCCACAGGGCCTGAACAGCCATAAGAGATCGCATCCGCAGGAGAAATGATTCCCACACCTTCGGTTCGGTTACGGAAGATCACGTTATTGGTAACCAGGTCTTCAAATTCGGTAACTTTTTCTTTGAACTGGATCACAAACTGTTTCACTTTCTTCTGAAAATCTTCATGCAGATCAAATGTTACGCCACCGGGTGTCATATAGTTCATGGTAAGCCTGGCACCGCAGGTCTCTTCCATAATATCGGTGATCAATTCTCTTTCGCGGAATGTATAAAAGAAAGGAGTGAACGCACCCAGGTCCATGGCCATGGCTCCCAGCCATAATTCATGAGAGGCAATACGTGTAAGTTCTGCCATCAATACCCTGATCACTTTTGCGCGGTCGGGCACTTCAATCTGCATACCCTTTTCAACACATAGGGCACAGGCCTGGTTATTGATATGTGCCGATAGATAATCCATCCGGCTGGTCACATAAATAAACTGGCGGTAATTCAGGCTCTCACACATTTTCTCAATAGAGCGGTGGATATAACCCAGATGGGGTTCTATTTTTTTGATCGTTTCTCCGTTCAACGTGATCACAAGGTGCAATACACCGTGTGTAGCAGGGTGTTGCGGCCCAACATTGATCACCAGTTCGCCTTCTGAACCGATGCCGGTAGTATCTTTTATGATCTCTGTTTGCGTGTACATGGCCCGGCTATAATTTTATCATGTTGATAGGGTCTTCAAAATCTTTTCTTAAAGGGAAACCTTCAAAATCATCTGTAAGAATCAATCTCCGCAGATCGGGGTGGTTCAAAAACACCACACCAAATAATTCAAATACTTCACGCTCAAGAAATTCAGCGGTGCGCCAGATATCACAAACGGTTTCAATTTCGGGTTTGGCCGCATCCAGTTTGGATTTCACCACAATATTGATCTGACGGTTCTTGCTGGAAGAGAGATGGTAAACAACGGTGAGATGGGTTTTCCAGTCAACACAGGTAAGACAAAACAAATAATCAAAAGGCAATTCTGCATTCCGCAGTTTATGCGCCAGGTCTTTCCAGGAGCCGGGTTCAACAGAAATGTTCAGCCATTCCCCGGTTTCATCGAAACTGGCTGTGGGTGCAGCGCTGGTGATAAATTCTTTGATGGCTTCGTTCGTCATACTATTGTATCTATGCTTTGGATTCTTCTCTTATCTGTTCGCGGGTTAGCCCGCTTTTAATTTTTTCCTGCAGGGTGATCAGGGCATGCAACAAGGCTTCCGGCCTTGGCGGACAACCCGGTATATACACATCTACCGGAATAATATGGTCGGCCCCTTTTACTACAGAATAGGTATTATAAAAGAAAGGTCCCCCGCTGATAGCACAGGCACCCATGGCGATCACATATTTGGGATCGGCCATCTGATCGTACAGTCTTTTTAAAACAGGGCCCATTTTATTAACGATGGTGCCGGCAATGATGATCACATCTGCCTGCCTTGGGGTGGCACGTGCCACTTCAAAACCGAAACGGGAAAAATCGTATTTGGCAGAAGCTACCGACATCATTTCAATACCACAACAGCTGGTGGCAAAAGTGAGCGGCCATAAGGAATTGGAACGGGCCCAGTTAATGAGGCCGTCGAAACTGCTTACTACAATACCGCCACCGGGGGTTTGGTGTATATGCCCGGGAAATTCCTGCGCACCTGTTGGCAAGTCTTTTGTCAACTCCATTTCAATGCTCCTTTTTTATGTGCGTATAAAAAGCCCATGAATAAAATGAATATGAATACCAATATCTCAAACAGGGCCACCATGCCTACTTTTTTAACCACTACTGCCCATGGATACAGGAAGATCAGTTCTACGTCGAAAATGAGGAATAATAAGGCGAATAGATAATACCCTACATTGAATTGATGCCAGGGAGAAGTTACGGTTGGGATTCCACACTCATAAGCCTGACCTTTTTGGGCATTTCGGCTTTTTTTGACAAGGATTTGTCCTACTAAGATTCCGCCGGCAGAGAAAGCAACAGCTGCAACAAGTAAAGCGATCAATGAAATAGCTCCCATACTCGAATCAGGTTTCATTTAAAACCCACCCCAAATTACGGAATTTCATATCAAAAAAATTAAGTACACAAAGATTTGCGGACCTATTTTAAAAAAAATCTGAAATCGAGAAAAATCATCGGAAATCCTTTCTGCTCAACATATGACAGAAATCATTTCCTTTATTTTATTTGGATGATTCTCATCAGTATGCGAGATTTCGTCAGAAATAGGGATTACCTCGCTGAACTATCCTGATCATCAAAATCCGATGTCGATTTTACCCTTTAATCCGCTTCTATCCTGTACTTAGCCGGTTTATCATTTTTAGGCTTCAAACGCAACAAATTTCGTAGCTTTAAACCCCCTTTCCCTGAAGTATCATTTACGGCCTGTAGCAAAGTGGTTCCCATTTATCAATCATAATCTGTTGGCTGTGAAACAAAATAACTTCGAGCATATCACCAAACACAAAAGCAAATCCTTTGCCGATCTTAAGCAGAGGATCACGTATAGCTATAATAATATGGAAAGCACCATCATTGGCCAGGTAGAAGAAGAAGGTAACCAGATTTTTTTATATGAATACCGCGGCAAATATATCGGCACAGAATTTCTGATCTCTTTCGCTAAGAATTCAGCTTCTTACAAGCTTATTAATGTGGATGAAAAACAGAATGAGCTGACTCATTAGGAGTCTGGAGTTAGAAGTCTGGAGTCTGGAGTTTTTATATTCATTCCATATTTCAACCCCCAACTCCAGACTCCTAACTCCAGACTCCTAACTCCAAACTCACCCAATCATTCTCCTATGATAATTGATCTGCCCCAAATGATAATTCAGGTGGGCCAGTAAATGGAGCAGGAAATATTCAACGGTCATCGGTTGTTCAAACACTTTTTCGGGATACTCTTTTTCGAGTTGATCTATTGGCAGTTCACGCAAGGTTTTAGCAACCAATACCGCTACCCTATCCAGATCTTCGATCAATTGCTTTGCGGGTATATCTTTCTGACTGAATTCTTCCGGTCGGTTGCGGACATAACCACTATGACCAAGAATACCACCAATATAGTGTTGCAGGTTACCTGATAAATGCAGACAAAGATTTCCGGCAGCATTGCTGATACCGGGAACAGCAAGCCATAATTTAGTTTCATCGGCATAAAGACTGATCTCATTTTTTACTCTGAGAATATCTCTTTCGAATAATAAGGCAAGGTTTTCGGTGAGCATGGGACTAATGATAGAATGAGTGAATGATAGGATGATAGAATGAAAAAACTTAGGCGTTGTTGTAGACTTTTAAAACGGTTTCTCTGAGCACGGAAGAAGTATCTGATACAACAAACTCCAGTACTTCTGCAAGCGCGGAAGGTTTTACCCAGATATCAGGGTTCGTATCCGGCATACTCTTTCTGTTAAGAGGGGTATCCAGCGTAGAAGGGGCTACCACCGTGGCAACCACATTCTTTCCTTTGGCTTCGGCATTCAGGTATTCGGCAAGTTTGAACAAGAGCGACTTACTTAATCCATACGCTACAAGGTTCATTCCCTGCGTGGGTTCCAGAGCGGGGCGGGCACCTATGAAGACAAGTCTTCCATTTCCATTCTCCATCATATGCTGAAAAAGCGGGCGTGCAACATGATAAGCCGTATCAAAATTGAGTGCAAATTGTTTTTGAATATCGGCGCTTGTTGTGGCTGCCACATTACCCATGGCAAATCCACCTACCAGCATCAAAGCCGCATCAACGGTTTTATATTTTTTGATCATGTTACTGGTGAAGGATGCAGCAGCAGCTTCATTACCCAGATCCACTACCTGCACTTCCAGGTTTGCATGTACAGGCATTTCGGGGCGCATCGTTTCCGCCATAATAGTGGCGATTACTTTATATCCTTTATCCAGAAAACAATGGGTTACGGCAGAACCAAGGTTTCCATTGGCACCTGTGATGATGACGGTTTTCATATGTAATGAATGAGTGAGTGAGTGTATGAGTGAATGAGTGAATGAGTGAATGGAGGTTTTCTAAGTTACGTTTTTTTTGCGAACACATTGAGGGATACAATAAGGTTATCAGACAACACTACACTGCCAACACCTATTTTAAAATCAAGCCGGTTAATCCGCATTTCTCCTGTTAATTGTATGCCTTCATTTTTAGTTGTTACCGTGAAAGGAAAATTGATATCCTTACTGATGCCTTTGATGGTGAGGGTGCCTTTCACCAGATACATGCCTGCCCTGCTGCCCGTACTGATCTGTTTTGAAACAAACTGAATAGTTGGATACTGCTGTGTATTCAGGTATTCTTTTGTTTTCAGCGTACTGTCGCGAACATCAATATCTGTATTGATCGTAGCAGCATCGGCAGATACTGAAAAAAAGGAGTTCTTGAGATCTGCGGGATTGAATTTGATCTCACCTTCCAGACCTGCCATCTTTCCCTCTGTTCCCATTCCCATATTCTTAATGGTAAACTTCACAAAAGATGCATGGTTATCAGGATGATACGTTTGGCTGAATCCTATGTCTGCGCCAACACAAAAAATAATGCTTAGAAAAAAAATGATATGCTTTTTCATTGCCCGGGTATACTGTTTATTCCTTCTTGTTTAAAAGGGTTTCCCATGGGTTTGTCCGATCAGCCATTGACTGAATACAGGAAACGTATGCATGGACCTTAAAAATACAGAGGTTGTAAAACTTCCGCCAAAAAAATATTGAACCAGTCTGCCCGTTTTGGTACGGGATCCGAATTCTTTCTGCCATCTGCTGGTATACAATTCCTCCATTTCATTTCGGGTGATCTTTCCCGATAGCATCTGTTGCATATATTCAAAAGCGATCTTACCGGAGTGCATGGCCATGCTCATTCCATTCCCACATAATGGGGTGATCACTCCTGCCGCATCACCCAGTTGCAGGATATGGTTTTCAACCTGCGATTTGGCATGAAAACTTACCTGCGAGATGGTAAGCGGTTCTGCATACAAATATTCGGCATCTGAAAAAATCCTTTCGAGCTGACGGTTTTTGGCAAGTATGCTTTTTTCCATTTCAGTGATGGAATTACCTGATCTTTTGAGATTGGCAGCTGTAGTAAGATAACATAAACAGCAGGCACCCTCTTCTATCCGGGAGATACCGCAATAGCCATCTTCAAAATTATGCAACGCTATGGTATTTGAAGGATGCGGATACCTGATATGATATTTAACACCTATGAAATTATTCAGTTTCCCGGGCCGGGCCTGCACAAATGGCCTGTTCCATTTTACATCCAGATTACTCCGTTTTCCAAAAGCGGCTGTTACCAGATCTGCAGTATAGTTTTCATCCTTTGTTTTTATGTTGAACCGGTCAGCTGCAAAGCTCACATCGGTCACTTTGGCTTGCGTAAGTACCGTAACGCCTTTTTGTACAGCTATACGGTACAAAGCATCATCCAGCCGGTAACGGCTGAGGCCAAAACCTCCCATGGGTAAGGCAAAATCATATAATTTTCCCTTTGTATCGGATACCTGTAATTGATCAATCATGGGAAGTTCCCAATCGGCCAGCGGCAATCCGCATCGCTCTAAAAAATGCCAGCTTTCCTTACTGATGTATTCACCACATACTTTATGAAAGGGATAATTTTCTTTCTCAAACAGAATAACCCTATATCCGGCATCTGCCGACTGTATAGCCAGTGTGAGTCCGGCCAATCCCCCACCCACGATTGCAATATGGTAATCAGAATTATTGCGCATGCTGATAAATAATAAGATGACGGAATGCCCATTTCCATTGAATCTGAAAATTCCAGATCCCGGCATATTGAAAGAAAGTGGCCCATTCATTCTTTACAAATCCTCTGGCCACACTTAAAGGGGCATCATTTTTTACCAGAAATGATTTTGAAAATAATTGCGTTAAGATCCGGATAGAATGATAGGCAAGCCAATGCCGGTGCAGGTCGTTAATGAAAAAACCGATCCGACTGTTCTGCTCCATCCATCGCAATTGATCTACCAGGGATTCATTGGTAAAATGATGACAGAAAAGACTGGAGAAAATAATATCCGGTCTTTCTGCAAATTCCACTTCAGCATAATTATTGACAATCCAGTGAGTATTCCCTTTTAAAACCTCTTTTTGAGAAGCAAATTCGATGCATTCCATTTTCAGATCAATACCGGTGCAATGCACTTCTATCTTGTTTTTTTTACACCAGTTTACAATAGCTACCAGGTTATCGCCACCACCACATCCGATCTCACAAACAGATATTTTTTTTCGGTCACCTATCAGTTTTCTAAACCCTTGTAACGTGATCGCATGCCCTCCAAGTATCGTGTTGATGGTATTCAACTCCTGCATGTTTGTTCGGATGTCTGCAAAAGGAATATCATTTCCATCGAGTAATTCTTTCTGATAGGATCTGTTGGTAAATCGACTCATTTTTCGGCAATAAAGGTTTCCATAGTAAGGCCGGGGCCAAATGCCATACCTAATATAGTAGCTGGTGTTTTATGCAGGCTATTCATGATTTCCTGTAACACAAATAAGACGGTTGGAGAAGACATATTACCATAATTCTTCAATACATCCCTTGAGAACTGCAATGCCTCAACAGGCAGATCCAGTTGTTTCTGGATCACATCCAATATTCTTTTACCACCAGGGTGAATACACCAATGCGTAATATCTGCACGGGTTAACTGATTATACGAAACAGCCGCATCCACCAATGAACTGATATCCTGTCCGATCAGTTGAGGCACATAGCCACTCAATGTCATCAGAAAACCCTTACTGTTTAGTTGCCAGGCCATATCCGGACTTCCCTCCTGCGCTACATAGGAATAAAATCCCTTAAGTGATAGTGCGTTTTCAGATGCTAGGCAATTAGAAACCAGAACCGCTGCACAACCATCCGCAAACAGTAAACTACTGGCGGCATTGTCTTCTGTAAATTCTTTTTGAAAATGAAGGGTACACAGTTCTGTACATACGATCACTACTTTGGCATCGGGAGTACTGTCGCAGATCATTTTTGCCAGTTTCAATGCATGAATAGCTGCATAACAACCCATAAAATTCACGGAGGTACGGAAAATATTAGGCAGGAGTTTCATTTCATTCATCAACTGCAGATCTAAACCCGGCGCACTCATTCCGGTGCAACTCACTGTGATCAGATGTGTTATTTCCTGTGGACTCATGATATTGTCTAAACAGGCTTCAATGGCTTTAACAGAAAGAGATAGGGCTTCTTTTTCAAAAACTTCCATACGCTGTTCCAGATTAGGGAAATCAGCTTCTTTTTCAGAAGGGATAAAACTTCTTTCTGATGCATCCGCTCCATAATCTTTTACTACTGAATATCGGGTTTCGATACCGCTATGGTCATATAAGAATTTCAATTTCCGGGTTTCATCAGCAGATAATCCATAGTTGTTCTGCATAAAATGAAAAATGGCGGATTGCCTGTGGCAGTGATCCGGTAACGCTCTTGCTATGGAAATGATATCAGCCAATTTGTTGGAGTATTAGTAAAGTGATAAAACCCAGATTCGTACAGGTAGATGCCAGCCAGTTCATTTGCATGGTATGTTTGAAATCTGCCAGCTCCCGGTCTTGCCATACCTTCCATACCCACCAGAAAAAATAGACGAGTACCGGTAGAAAAAAGAGTTGCAGTATGCCAAAAGAAAACAACCGGTCTTGCTGGCTATAATTGAGAAAAAGTAGGGAAAAAGCCAGCAGATACATGATCGTACAAAAGACGAAAGTTCCTTTAATTCCCAGTAAGATTGAAATGGTCTTCACTCCATCTCTTTTATCTGATGCATGCTGATAAATCTGTGTGATCGGGTAGAATCCACCAATTAGAAAACAGGAAGCGATCATTCCCGGCCAGGGAAGAGCAGTTAAAGGCTGTACAGAAGCCCCCTGATAAACCATCAGGAACATGAGGCCGCCCTGATTAAGGATTACCGTAAGATAACCAATGATGGGATATTGCTTTAACCGGATACCCCGGTAGCTGTATAATCTTGAAAAGATTATATAACAGATCAATAGTTCTGCAAAAAAAACGGATACAACCAGAGATAAAACGATCGCCAAAATATCCATTGCCACGGTAACTGTAAACAATTCCTTTTCAGGTTGCATTGGATTTTTCAATCCTCCGATACTGTCAGTATCCCTGTCCATATAACTATTATATCCATTACTGGAAGGATAGAGCAACAAATGCACAATAAAAAAAATCAGCAGCGCTTTATACATATCTATCTCCCCTACTGAACTCAGGGCAAACCAGAATACCGGCATCAAAAAGAATGAGAACGGGAAACGCAGGAGTTGTATGGTGGATCTTTTTAAGAGCATGTACCCGATTCTTTTAAATGGATAAGATAACCAATTTTAACCCTAAAGCCCAATTACAACTGTAACTGAATTTTGTTCCCCTTTCAAAGGTTATCCAATATACGGCAACTAAGCTATGCCGGTTGCGTTCACAGGTCACCGATTGAGAATAAAGATGCAGCACTTTGGAGAATAGATTGTTACATAAATCTGTGAAACGCTTACAGAAATGACACATTAAAAATGACAGGGGCTTTACAGCAGGGTTTCTGGCTTTATTTGGTGCGATACGATCTTTAGGCTGTTAAAGACCCGTTAACTCCTCCTTCAAAACGGGTTTCATACCGGAATACGGCAATTATCGGGTTTCTGCCTGAAAAAAATAATGCTTCTTAACACTTAGATTTTATCTTGCAAGACAATTTAGAAAAGGTATGCAAAAACGCTTCTTAGGTTTATTGATAGCCGTTCTGGTAATATTTAACATCCAGAAAAGTTTTGGCCAGACCATCGATTCTATGATGGCTGTATATGCAGAAAGGTACCCAACTGAAAAGATCCATATTCATTTTGATAAATCCATCTACAACAAAGAAGAGACCATCTGGTATAAGATCTATATCCTGTCGGGCACAGAACTTTCTCCCCTCAGTAAAAATGTGTATGTAGAATGGTACGATACAACGGGAAAGATGATCAAACAAACCGTTGCCCCGCTGTATCAATCCACCGCCAAAGGCATGTTTGAGATCCCTGCCGATTATAAGGGCAATTTTATTCATGTAAAAGCTTTTACCCGATGGATGTTGAATGATGATTCTTCTTTTGCCTATGAAAGGGAACTCACCATCAATACCAGTACCGTCAAAACAGCTGCCCCACCCAAGCCTATTGTATTTAAGACCAGGGTGGAAACTTTTCCTGAAGGGGGTTTTCTTGTAGGCGGTTTAACCACCCGTGTGGCTTTCAAAGCTACTAACCAGTTTGGCACCCCGGTAATGATCAAGGGATTTCTGGTGAACGATAAGAACAAAGTACTGGATACCCTAAAGGTAAAGCACGACGGGATGGGCAGTTTTACCTACACTTTCAAAGCTGAAGAAAAATACCAGCTGAACTGGACCGATGAGAACGGCAAGACCGGCATCTCCCCTATTCCCGTTACAAAAACAGAGGGGGCAAGGATAACGTTAAAAACAACCAACGAAAAAGCACAGATCCAGGTAGAGAGAACGGTCAATGCCGGTGAAAATTTTAAGAAAATGAATTTACTGGTGCATATGAACCAGGCGCTTTTCTATAAAGTGAGTTTAAATGCATCTGAGCGTACGTTACTGAATGCAGAAGTACCCATCGACGAAATGCCAACCGGTATTTTACAGTTTTCTTTATTTACTTCCGACTGGATACCTGTAGCCGAACGGATCGTTTTCATCAATAACCGCCTGCACGAATTCAATGCTAAAGTGAATCCCCAACTGGTGAGCCTGCAGCGTAGAGGAAAAAATGTGTTTGATATTTCTGTTTCAGATACCACATTTACTAATATGTCTGTTGCTGTAACCGATGCAAGCGTGGTTACACCGGATGCCTACAGTATTTATTCAGACCTGGTATTGAGCAGCGATATCAAAGGAAAGATCTATAACCCTGCTTACTATTTAATGAGTGACGCAGATAGTATCACCGCCAATCTCGATCTGGTAATGCTGACCAATGGCTGGCGCAGGTTCGACTGGGACAAAATAAAAGCAGGCACAACCCCCACATTAAAATATCCAATAGAAACCGATCTGTTAACGATCAAGGGTAAAGTGTTTGGGATGAAATCCATCAGTATGGCAACACCGGTTTTATTGAACCTGATCGTTGCCAACAAGGACAGCAGTAAGAAATTTCTGTTTGTGCCGGTTATGAAAGATGGCACATTTGAACAAAAAGGCATGTACTTCTATGATACGGCCCGGATCTTCTACAGTTTTAACGGCAACGAAAAGTTAACCGATATAACGCAGGTTCAGTTTGAGAATGGTTTATTGAAACAGGTTCCCAAAAAGATACAATACATCGATAACCAGATCCCTTATTCCTTTAACGACAGCATTGCCCGGTCTAAGATGATGTATTATCTGGACCAGCAGGAACAGTTAAAAAGAAGAATGGCTTCGGCCACTCTTCAGGAAGTGATCGTTAAATCAAGGGTAAAACCCAAGGAACAGATCCTTGAGGAAAAATATGCAACCGGTTTATTTTCAGGAGGCGATGGATATACATTTGACTTGCTGGATGATCCTTCTGCCTTGGGTATTCAGGATATCTTATCCTATTTACAGGGTAAAGTTGCGGGCCTGATCATCTCTGGTACCGGTGCACAGATGACGATGAGCTGGCGTGGTTCAACACCTGATCTCTATCTGAATGAAATGAGTTCCAGTCTCGATATGGTACAGAGCACCAATGTGCGGGATATTGCCATGATCAAAGTATTCAGACCTCCTTTCTTTGGATCAATGGGTGGGGGAAGTGGTGGAGCGATTGCGATCTACACCAAGAAAGGAACCGATGGCAGAAAAGCCGATCCAAATGCGAAGGGCCTTGAAAATACCGTATTGGGTGGTTATTCGAAATTCAAAGAATTCTATCAGCCACAATATGACAACCCAACCGAAGCGGTAGAAACAGATATCCGTACCACTTTGTACTGGAACCCTTATGTAATCACCAATAAGTATAATTCAAGGGTGCGTATCCAGTTCTTTAACAATGATTTCAGCAAGAAATTACAAGTAGTTCTGGAGGGTGTGAATGGAGATGGCAAGATGACAAGAGTTGTAAAATTTCTTGAATAACCTTACTTAAATGATCCCCATCTGCTGCATCAGGTATGTGGCATTCCTGGTTTGTGCCACACCTTTGCGCATGGTAAAATCAAAGTGCAGACCCGTCTCTGTTAATTCACTTTCAAAACAGAAATTTTCCACTGAGCCGGCATAGGTTTCAGCCAGTATACCCAGTTCGGTATCATGCGTAGCAATAAAGGTCAACCCACTAAATTGCAATATTTTTTTGATCAGCAAAGCTGTACCATCATGCTTGTCTTTTGAATTGGTTCCACGCATTACTTCATCCAGTAATACCAAGGCAGGCACAGGAGCCGGTAATGATTGGATGATCTCCTGCAAACATTTCAGCTCTGCATAGAAATAAGAAGTGCTTTCTTCCAGTGAATCAATATGATGAAAAGAGCTTAAGATTCGTACAGGCCTGAAAACAAATGTTTTTGCAAATACAGGTGCCCCGGATTGGGCAAGCACCATATTCAAACCCAGTGTACGCAAAAAAGTACTCTTACCAGACATGTTAGAACCTGTGATCAGATGCAGTTTTGATACTTTGCCGATTTCCATGTCATTCACAACAGCTGTTGATGTTTTCATCAACGGATGGCCCATGGCCGTTGCTTTGATCACCAATCTATCTTCTATAGGTTCCGGAAAAATAAAGGAAGGATGGTTGAAATGAAAAGAGGCCAGCGAATTGAGTAATTCCATATCTCCCATCGTTGTAAACCAGTTATCCATGGCCATCTGGTATTGTTGATTCCATTTCAAACAGGCCCTGGCGCAGATCAGCTCATGCATGAACAATCCATTGAGGAAAAAAGAGAACAGGCTAAGCCGCAGATCAAACAGGCCTACCAGCTTTGATAATTTTCGAAAAGCATGGGCAGCCTCATTAATATCTGCTTGCTTTTTGAGCAGGTAGGGATGTTTATAATCTTCCTGAGAAATCAGTTGAAAACAGATCGCATACTGGCCAAACAGATAGCCGCGTTTAGATAACTGTGCATATACTGCGGAAGTGGCTTTGAAAACAAATGATAAGATCGCTAACCCAAGTATACAGAATGTAAGCAGCCATTGGTAGGTATCCTTATAAATGGAATATATAAGCAGTAAAACGCCCATTACCGGCCATACAGCTGCCAATGCAGACCAAAATCGGTTTTGCAAAAGGCTAACTCCTTCTGCTCCACGCTTTGATGTTAACTCCTGCAAAGATTCTTCCTCTTTCAGCAAGAGGGTATGTGCCAGCAGGTTCTGTCTGAATGTGGTCTTACCGGAGAGTTCCAGCACACATGCCTGGTAATTTCTGATATCAGCTGAAGTAACAAAGGGTTTTGCCAGATGAGCAGCCAGTTGCTCTTTGCCGGTTCGGCTGCCCGTTCGGTTGAGTAAATGATATAAAGAATGATGCCCGAAAAGATTGAGGTCAACAGCAAATCCTTTTACTGGCGAAAGCTTGCTGCCATTATCCAGGAAGGAAGCCTTTCCAGTCTCAATATGGATCTCATTTTCATTGATCAGGATCAGTTGTTGCAGCAGGGTTATTTTTTTCTTCACAGATCCCGCCCAGAATACAGAAACTACAAATCCTGAAATAGCCAGCAAGGACCAGATAAGATCAAACCCCTGAAATTTCAGTTTGAAGGAAGCATACAGAAACCAGCCAAATACCACAAATAACAATAACCGTAACAGGCTGATATAGGATAATTGCCGGGCATACGCATGCTTCTGCTCACTAAACCTGTTTACGTTATCTGAATAGATTTTCATGTTTTTAAACAAGTGAAGTGCCATTATCAATATTCACAATATAAATCTTAGGCTCGTGCCCAAATCTTTCAGCATATTGGTGTGAGACCTTTTTAATTACCGCTTCGATCTTCTCCTTTTTTACAATATTGATGGTACAACCACCAAAACCGCCACCCATCATCCTTGCACCTAATACAGGAGATTCATTTCTTACCATATCTACCAATGCATCCGCTTCCGGACAGCTTACCTGGTATAACTGACTGAGTCCCTCGTGTGTAGCAAACATTTTTTTTCCAAAAGAAACCAGATCATTGTTTTTCAGATCGTCACAGGCTTCCTGTAATCTTTGGATCTCTTGCACAATAAAAAGGCAACGTGAAAAGACAAGTGGATCACCAGATGATAAACATTCATTCACCATATGCATATCGGCATCACGCAGGCTTTTTACATTCGGATATTTCTTCTGCATAATCGCTACACCGGCTTCACATTCCTGTCTGCGCAGGTTGTATTCAGATGATGCAAGAGAATGTTTAACACCCGTATCGATCAATACGATTCCAATATCTGAAGTATCAAAAGGCATGTACGCATATTCCAGTGAGCGGCAGTCTAATTGGATCACATGCTCTTTCTTTCCAAACATGCTGGCAAACATATCCATTACCCCACATTGCAAGCCTACAAATTCGTTCTCGGCTTTCTGTGAAAGCAGCACCATCGTTTTTATATCGAGTTGCAACTCAAATAAAGTATTTAAAGCAAAAGCCGTGGCACATTCAACAGCAGCAGACGAAGAGAGCCCGGCACCCAGTGGCACATCTCCCATTATTACTGCGTTAAATCCGGATAAGGTATGACCCGCCTTTATCAACTGATCCGCCACCCCCAATATAAAATTGGGCCATTGCTGATCCGTTGGCTGTAAAGAACCCAGATGCGTTTCAAAAGACTGGTGCAGATTTCCAGCATAGAGATGCACATAATCATCTGCTCTTTTATTGATGGCTACATAAATAGCTTTATCAATAGCGGCAGGTAATACAAACCCCAGGTTATAATCGGTATGTTCACCAATCAGGTTGATCCTGCCCGGAGATCGAACGATCAGTTCAGGCTCTCCAAAATGTTGTTGAAATATTTGCTTGATCTCAATAGGAATGCTAACAGACATTACAGAAACGCTTAAGATTAAATACTGGGTTTATGACAAGGTTGTTTCAAAATGCATTTCAGGAATCACTACATCCTTGAATTTTTTCCGGCGTAATCTCTCAGCAAAATCCTGCTGTACATCATATTCACCATGAACCAGAAATAAGGTCTTTACCAATAAAGGATTTTGGCAGGCCAGAAACTGGCAGAGATCATCATAATCGCCATGTGCACTCATACTCTTCATGGCACCTACTTCTGCGATCACATGATACATCTCACCAAAGATCTTTACTTCTTTGGCTCCATTCATTAATCGTCCGCCCAAAGAATGGGGTTCACAATATCCCACCAGTAATACCGTATTCCGTTTATCTCCGATATTATTCATGATATGGTGCTTCACTCTTCCTGCATCGGCCATACCACTGGCTGAGATGATCACACAAGGTTGTGGGTTATCATTGAGTGCCTTACTTTCCTCAACCGTTTTAATAAATTTCAACCCTTTAAAATCAAAGGGGTCTTTATCCTCCTCCATGATCTTACGGATTCGCTTATTGAAATATTGCGGATAATTTTTCAGTACAGCTGTAGCTTCCCTGCTCAGCGGACTATCTACATAAAAAGGTACTGCCGGTAAACGGTTCTCCAGCTCTAGTTGATTAAGTGCATATAAAATTTCCTGTGTACGGCCCACACTGAATGCCGGTATGATCAATTTTCCTTTCTTCTCAATACAGGTATGCTGTATCCAATGCGCCAGACCATCAACTGTTCCATGCACTTCATCGTGCAGTTTATTTCCATACGTGCTTTCCAGTAAAATATAATCAGCCTGTGGAAACACATCCGGTGAACGCAGGATCGCATCGTTATACCTTCCTACATCGCCACTGAAACTGATCTGTGTGGTTTTACCCTTTTCTGTGATCTTCAGGTGAACAGCAGCACTGCCAATGATATGGCCTGCATCTGTATACAACACTTCCAGTCCCTCTTCAATTTTTGTCCACTCACCATAATTGACCGTCTTAAATAATTCAAGTGCTTTTGCGGCATCTTCCAGATCATATAAGGGTTCATAAGGAGGCAGCCCCTGTTTTGCCCTACGCTTATTGATGAATTTTGTATCATCACGCTGGATCTCTGCAGAGTCTTCCAATAAAATACCACCCAGTTCTTTGGTGGCCGGTGTTGCATAGATCACTCCCTTAAACCCATCTTTCACCAGTTTGGGTATCAACCCGCAATGATCAATATGTGCATGTGATAAGATCAGGTAATCAACCGTGCCGGGTGTAAAACCAAACTCACTGTTCAATACATCTGTATCTCTTCCCATACCCTGAAAAAGTCCGCAATCCAACAACACCTGTTTACCGTTTTCTAAAGTGATCAGGTGTTTGGAACCGGTTACTGTTCTGGCTGCGCCATGAAATGCAATTTTCATAACCCCCCTCCGCCCCCAGAAGGGAGAACCCATGGTTCACCCTTCTGGAGATATTTTTAAAGATGAAAAATAGTAATCCTTACCTACTTCAAACCCCCTCCCAGGGGGCTGGGGGTTCTCCCTTTAAAACTCCACGTGATCCAAAACTCCGAAACCACTTCTCCCGTAAGATTGGTACCT
>CANGOX010000080.1 GCA_947455605.1 Chitinophagaceae bacterium | reverse complement strand
ATTCAATGTTCCCTCAAAAACGACACCCAGGATTCAAGAAAGTCATATCCTGATCGGCCATATTATTTGCGAACTGGTGGAAGCAAAAATTTTCGGATAATGGCCATACAGGAGGCAATTATTCTTGCCGGAGGTCTTGGAACCCGTTTACGAGAAACTGTTCCCGACCTCCCCAAATGCATGGCACCAGTCAATAACAGGCCTTTCATTTATTATGTGATCTCTCATTTACAGAAACAAGGGATCCAACGTTTTATTTTTTCTTTGGGATATAAATCAGAAGCTTTTACCCAATACATCACTGAATTACTTCCCGGTGGTAATTATGAATTGGTGATAGAAAAAGAACCCCTCGGTACGGGTGGGGCCATCAAATATGCCTGCAGTTATGTACAGCATACGAATGTAGTAGTGGTAAACGGAGATAGTATCTTCAAAACAAATATTGCAGATCAGGACGCATTACATACAGACAAAAATGCACATTGTACCCTGGCTTTAAAACCTATGGAGAATTTTGAGCGGTATGGGGTAGTTGAATTAAACCATGACCAAACGATTGCCTCCTTTAAAGAAAAACAATACTATGCCAAAGGATTGATCAATGGCGGTGTATACCTGATCAATGCCAAATTGTTCTTACAGGAGAATCTACCAGAGAAATTTTCATTTGAAACGGATTATCTCCAGGTATTGTATCACCAAAGAAGGATCTATGGCGTGATACAGGATGCCTATTTTATTGATATTGGGATACCCGAAGATTATCAAAGAGCCCAAACAGAATTAACAGATTAATATGTTCGACCTACAAAAGATTGATAAGAACTGGACCTTATTCCTGGATCGTGATGGTGTGATCAATCATGATAAAGACAATGATTATATCCGCAATTGGGAAGAGTTCCGTTTCTATGATGATAATCTTGCGGCACTTGCAACCCTTTCAAAGCATTTCACCAGGGTTTTGATTGTAACCAACCAAAAAGGGGTTGGCAGAGGAATAATGTCGGTGGAAGACCTGACAGATATCCACGATAATATGGTTACAGCTATTCAAAAAGCTGGTGGTCATATTGATAAGATCTATTACTGCCCCGATCTCGCAGATGATTCACCCAACCGGAAACCCAATGCTGGCATGGCTTTTCAGGCCAAACAGGATTTTCCCGAGATCGATTTCTCGAAAAGTATCATCGTGGGAAACCGGATAAGCGATATGGGTTTTGGCCGGAATGCCGGAATGCATACAGTATTTGTTGCCACCACACATCCTGAAACACCGTTTCCTGATCCCCTGATCGATCTGCGTTTTGAACATCTCGCCGATTTTGCCAAAGCCCTCTAAGCCTAAGGAAAAGATAAATTTCAAGCTATACTTACAAGAATATTTCTGCATAATTACTTAGGTTGTAACTTAGGGCGATGATAAAACGGATCGGTATCATATGTATCAGTTGTGTTTTTGTGCTGAGTCTTGCTGCACAAAAAAAACCTTCGGCCAGTACACAGTTATTGATGCAGCTGGAAGAGAACATGCGCAACTATGCTTATGATATTGTGAATGCCCCGGAAACTGCCGACCGCGCCATTGCCGATAGTTTTTTTACAAAGGCATTGGTACAGGCATTAAAAGTTCCTTACTCCTTCTCTTACCCTTTTGATTCGCTCAAAACGATCTCGCGTCTGTATGCGCCCGACAGTAGCTTCCGTATCATTACCTGGCAGATCATGAAAGACTTTTCCTATTACCGCCAGAAAGGGGCTATTCAATACCACACAAAAGATGGTTCCTTAAAGTTGATCCCGTTATATGATAACTCTGCGTTTACAGAAAACCCGGTAGATTCTGTACGTAACAGTAAAGAATGGATCGGAGCTGTGTATTATAATATCGTTCAGAAAACCTTCAATAATAAGAATTACTACACCCTGATCGGTTATGATGAGAATGATGCACGCAGCACTAGGAAATGGGTGGAAGTACTAACTTTTGATGAGAACAACCAACCCCGTTTTGGTGGCAGGTTCTTTACTTATCCAAACGATGAGATCAAACCTCCACAACCCGCCTACCGTTTCTGTCTTGAGTTCAAGAAAGAAGCCAATGCCAAGCTGAATTATGATCCTGAACTGGATATGATCACTTTCGCTCACCTCATTAGCGAATCGGGTGAGAACAGTTCCAAATATACTTTAGTGCCCTATGGAAGTTTTGAAGGATTTAAATGGATCAATGGCCAATGGAAATATGTGCCGGTTGTAAAAGAAGTAGACCCTAATTTAAAATTGAACCCAACGCAGGAAGGTCTGGAACAGAAGAGTAACCAGTTTCTGTTGCCGAAGAAGAAGGGAAAAGGATAGAGAAGTGAAAAGAGGTTAAAGAATTTAAAAGGGGTTAAAATGGTTAAAGTAGTTGTTACTTTGTTTAACCATTTTAACCCCTATTAACTATTTTGACCAAATGCGTTAGTCCAGTTTCAGCACTGCCAAAAACGCTTCCTGTGGAATTTCCACATTACCTATCTGGCGCATTCGTTTCTTACCCTCTTTCTGTTTCTCTAAGAGTTTGCGTTTACGGCTGATATCACCACCATAACATTTGGCAGTTACATCTTTACGCATCGCACTGATATTTTCACGGGCAATAACTTTTGCTCCGATTGCGGCCTGTATAGCGATCTGGAACTGTTGTTTAGGCAGTAATTCTTTTAATTTTTCGCATAATTTTCTTCCAAAATCCTCTGCTCTTCCGCGGTGAATCAGGGCACTTAAGGCATCCACTTTTTCATTATTCAGCAGGATATCCATTTTTACAATATCTGCCTGGCGGTAATCGATGGGCTGATAATCGAAGGAGGCATACCCTCTTGTGGAGCTTTTCAGTTTATCATAAAAATCAAATACGATCTCGGTCAATGGCATTTCAAAAACCAGTTCCACCCTGGTTGGGGTTAAATAACTCTGGTTGATAAGGATCCCCCTTTTGCCCAAACAAAGCGTCATAATATTACCAATATAATCCGGCTGGGTTATGATCTGCGCCCTGATAAAAGGTTCTTCGATCTTGGCCACTTTTACCGGATCGGGCATCTCAATGGGATTGTTCACATTGATCTTCTCTCCACGGGTGGTATAGGCAATAAAACTTACGTTCGGAACAGTTGTAATAACGGTCTGGTTAAACTCACGCTCCAGACGTTCCTGGATAATTTCCATGTGCAGCAATCCTAAGAATCCGCAACGGAAACCAAATCCAAGGGCCTGAGAGGTTTCCAGCTCAAACACCAGTGAAGCATCATTCAGCTGCAGTTTGCCCATACAATCGCGCAGCACTTCAAAATCGTCTGTATTCACAGGAAAGATCCCCGCAAATACCATGGGTTTTACTTCTTCAAATCCATGGATCATTTCGCCCGGATTATTGGCCAGGGTAATGGTATCTCCCACTTTTACTTCTTTGGCATTCTTGATACCGGTAATAATATAGCCCACATCGCCCGCTTTTACCTCATCCTTAGGTGTCATACTCAATTTAAGCACACCTACCTCATCAGCAAAGTAGTCGGCTCCTGAAGCCACAAAACGGATCTTATCGCCTTTTTTCAACACACCATTAAGGATCCGGTAATAAACGATGATTCCACGAAAGCTGTTAAACACACTGTCGAAGATCAAAGCCTGTAAGGGTTTATCATAATCCCCTTTGGGTGCCGGGATCCTTTCAATAATTGCGTGTAAGATCTCTTCAATACCAATACCCGATTTTCCACTGGCCAGTAAGATCTCCTCCGGCTTACAACCGATCAGGTCTACGATCTGATCCGTTACTTCCGGGATCTTTGCACCATCCATATCGATCTTATTGATCACCGGGATGATCTCAAGATCATTATCAATTGCGAGATATAAGTTGCTGATTGTCTGCGCCTGAATACCCTGAGAAGCATCCACCAGCAGCAAAGCTCCCTCACAGGCGGCCAATGCACGGCTTACCTCATAGCTGAAGTCTACGTGTCCCGGTGTATCGATCAGGTTCAACACATATTGTTCGCCTTTATAAGGGTAGTTGATCTGTATCGCATGACTTTTAATGGTGATCCCTTTTTCACGTTCCAGGTCCATATCGTCCAATACCTGGGCCATCATATCCCTGTCACCAATGGTCTTTGTATGCTCCAGCAGCCTGTCGGCCAATGTGCTCTTACCATGGTCAATATGGGCAATGATGCAAAAATTCCTGATATTCTTCATAAGCGGCAAAGATAAGTCTGAACTACGAAGTACGAACCATGAATTTGAAGCTATTCCGTGAGGGGTGAATCGTGAGTCGTCAGTCGTGAGTCGTGAGTGTTAAAGAGCTAACAGGCATTGAGTTATTCCAATATTCCGATTCCCTCCCCATTCACGTCTCACTACTCATTACTCACGACTCACGACTCACGACTCACGACTCACGACTCACGACTCACGATTAATACTTAATCCCCCTAAGCATCATTTATTGCACTTAGTTCATATTTTTAGTCATGCTTAGAAAGAAACTCAACCGAAATGCCCAGGTAAACAACGAAACAGGGCTAGGAACCAATACGGCATTGGCCGGTGGGCGTTTTTTTAACAAGGATGGGGTTCCCAATATCAATGTAACGGGACTGCCATTATGGAGAAGACTCAATGTATATCATTCCATGCTTTCCATGAAACGCTGGAATTTTATCACGATCATTCTGCTCTTCTTCGTTACCATTAACCTGTTCTTTGCCCTGATCTATCTGTTGATTGGAATTGACCATTTAGGCGGTATGGTAGCAGGATCGGATGCCGAAAAATTTGGGGAGGCTTTCTTTTTCAGCGCCCAAACCTTTACTACGGTAGGCTATGGACGTATCAACCCCATTGGTTTTACCGCCAGTTTAGCCGCTTCGCTGGAAGCATTGACCGGCTTGATGAGCTTTGCGCTGGTTACCGGTATGCTCTATGGTCGTTTTGCCCGTCCCCGGGCATTTATCCGGTATAGTAAGAATGCAATATTTGCTCCCTTCAAAGACGGGGTGGCTTTGATGTACCGGATGGTACCCTACACGAAAAATTATCTGATCAATGTGGAAGTGAAACTGACCCTTGCAGTGAAAATTGTGGAAGACGGACAAATGAAAAACCGTTTCTTCAATATGCCATTGGATATTATGAAAGCTACTACCATGACATCCAGCTGGACCCTGGTTCATATTATCAACGAAGACAGTCCTTTATACGGATTCAGTAAAGAAGATATGGCCAATGCAGAAGCTGAAGTTTTGGTGTTTGTACAAGGGTTTGATGAAAGTTTTTCGAATACAGTTGTTTCCAGATCTTCTTATATCTATGAGGATTTTGTGTTTGGTGCCAAATTCAGCCCAATGTTCCATCCGAATGAAGATAAGACCAGTACTGTACTACATTTAGACAGGCTGGATGATTATGAGGAAGTGGAATTGCCGATGAAGTTTTAATCTTCAGAATGTAAGGTTGATGGTCATAATACCAACAACCGCGTCAGTTTGATTTTTTATACTTTGTTTCAAGGGCAATTGGAACGGTTTCTATCAATTCGAGCGAGGTAACCATGTCCTTTGTTCCTGTTTTATATTTCAGAAAGTGTGGAGTTAAAAGATGTGCTCTGTATGCTTCCTGATTGGCATATATTTCAAAAACGGTAACATGTGTAGGATGATTCTTTTCGTACACTGCATATAAATTCAACACGCCCGGCTCAACTTTTACAGCTGTTTCGGCATGAAGTTGTAAGGCTGCCTTATAAGCATCCAGTTGCGTGGAATCAATTTGCAGTTTTGCAATTCGAACAACCAGGTTTTTATCCTGGGCAAATGAATGGGTTGCAAAAGCTGCATTCATCGTGGATATAATTAGAAATTGTATAAGATATCTCAATTTCATATTATTTAATACCGTTTAGTCTGTTGTTGGTCTTGAGACAAACAACAGACTTGATTAGGATATCTGCCTTCTTAAATACCATTATTGTTATTAGTTATATGACCAACAATGGTGAGTTTACTTCAACGCATTGATAATTGCCACAAACTCATCAGCTATCAAGGATGCACCACCTACCAATCCGCCATCCACATCAGGCTGACCAAAGATCTCAACGGCATTGGCTGCTTTAACACTACCTCCGTATAAAATAGAAATAGCATCTGCTACAGCTGCACCATATTTTCCGGCCAATTGCTGGCGAATGAATGCATGCATTTCCTGCGCCTGCGCACTGCTGGCCGTTTTTCCGGTACCAATGGCCCAGATGGGCTCATAAGCGATCACGATCTTCTGAACCTGCGCTGCGGTTAAATGAAATAAAGATTCTTCCAGTTGTTTGGCAACATAGTCATTTTGAGTTCCCGCTTCTCGGATATCAAGTGGTTCACCACAGCAAAAGATAGGAAGCATATTATATTCGAGACAGATATTCACTTTATCTGCCAGTAACTGATTGCTTTCATGAAAATATTCCCTGCGTTCAGAGTGGCCCAATACCACATATTGAATACCGATCGATTGCAGGATCTCAACAGATACTTCACCTGTATACGCACCGCTTTTTTTACTGTAACAGTTCTGTGCAGCTACAAATACATTGGCTTTGCCGGCAAGCTTTTGTAGTGCCATAGGCAAGTAAGGAAAGGGTACAGCGAATACTGCCTGCTGATTGGCTTGTAAAGAATGTGGCTTACTGATAATAGCATCCAGTAAAGCTTCTCCCTGTTGCAATGTCAGGTTCATTTTCCAGTTAGCAGCTGCGATTTGTTTTCTCATATTAATTTATTTCTCTTTTTAAAATAATGATCATGCCTCTGGTGGCATTCGAGTACATATTGGTAGATCCCATGGAAACAGCTTCCCAGCCCTGCTGACCTAACTCATTCATTTTATCACTCAGTTCCTGGTAATCAATATTGCCTCCAAAAAAACCACTGGATGGAACATCCAACACTTTGTATTCAAACTTTTTCATCTCACAAGTTTTGGTCAAAGATAAAAGTTAAGACCGAAGTTTCTTCCACACCCAGTGATTGACCTTTTAATTTCTTCCAGTTATCAATATCCGATATGGCTTTTTCAAATACATACTTTGTTCCCCCCACTCCCCAACTGAAATTGGGAACAATGGTGGGTAAAAGTCCCGCCCCATATACATTACAGCACACACCAATCATAGAACCTGTATTGATAGATGCATTAATGGAAGCTCTCGAATAATCGCCCATAACCAGGCCGCATTTTTGTCCTACCTCTATATATCGGTTCGTATCAATATCCCAAATCTTTACCACACCAGCCGTATTCTTAATATTACTATTGGTACTGCCTGCTCCAAAATTGCACCACTCACCCACTACCGAATCACCCAGATATCCATCATGCGCCTTATTGCTGAAGCCCATCATTACCGTATTCTTGATCTCACCACCACCCATGCAGGAAGGCCCTAATGTAGTAGCACCATATATCCGGCTGTTCAGTTTGATCACAGAATTTTCTCCCAATGCAAAGGGCCCTCGTATCACGGAACCTTCCATGATCTCTGCATGCTTACCAATATAGATAGGCCCGGTAGAGGCATTGAGTGTACAAAAATTCAGTTTCGCACCTTCTTCAATAAAAATGTTCTCCTGTTCTAAAACGTTCACAGTAGCAGGAATGGATTGCGAGGCTCTCCCTTTGGTTACCCATGTAAAATCGGCGCGCAACATTGCATCATTCCATTGCATCAATTGCCAGGGATGTTCCAGTCTTTTCACTGAGGGGCGATCGATATTCTTAATGAAATATTGAACATATCTGGCAGCATCAAAAGAAGAAGGGTCGATGGTCATCCGTCCTGCGATCAACCCCTTTTCATCAGACAGACAGGAGCCTGATTCCAGTGATAAGATCTGGTCTGCCAGAAAAGGATCAGGAATAACCGCTGCATCAATCCAGATATGATCTCCCGTTACCAGCTGATCATATATAGGTTGCAGGTATTTGACCGTGTGTACCGAAACCGGTTGTTGCGACAACCATTCCCATCTTTCTTTTACAGATAAGATACCAAACCGGATATCCGCCACCGCTTTGGTATACGTAAAGGGCAATAAGGATCTTCGGAATGGATTATCAAATAGTATGATGGACATGATTGCAAAGTAACTGATAATTTGGGGCTTGTCCATGGTCCATGGTCGATAGTCTATAGAAAGGGCTAAACAACTCTCTCCTGACCATGGACTATGGACGATGGACAACAGACAAAATTCTCCTTACCTTGCATCCTCAAACTAAAAATCGAATCCATGAGTCTCGGATATTTCTCCTATCCCATGCCAGCCAACGAACCCGTACTGCAATATGCACCCGGTAGCCCCGAAAGAGCTTCTTTGAAGAAAGTTTTAGCAGAACTGAAAAAGAAACCCATTGAAGTACCCATGTATATTGGAGGCAAAGCCGTAAAGACCGGAAAAAAAGTGGCCATGCATCCGCCACACGAGACCAGTCATACACTCGGCTTTTTCCACGCCGGCGATAAAAAACATGTACAACTGGCAATCGATGCAGCCTTAAAAGCCAAAGAAGCCTGGGCTGCTATGAGCTGGGAAAACCGTGCCCATATTTTCTTAAAAGCAGCCGACCTGCTGGCTACAAAATATCGTTTCCATATTAATGGAACCACTATGCTCGGACAAAGCAAGAATGCTTTTCAGGCAGAGATCGACAGTGCCTGTGAGCTGATCGATTTTTTACGTTTCAATGTACATTTTCTGAGTGAGATCTATAAGCAACAGCCCATGTCTTCACCGGGCATGCATAACCGGATGGAATGGCGCCCACTGGAGGGATTTGTATTGGCGATCACTCCTTTTAATTTTACAGCGATCGGTGGTAACCTTCCTACATCTGCTGCCATGTGCGGCAATACAGTAGTTTGGAAACCCGCAAATACACAGGTGTATTCTGCTCAGATGTTCATGCGTGTTTTGAAAGAAGCAGGACTGCCGGATGGTGTCATCAACCTGATCTATGTGGATGGCCCTACTTTAGGCGAGGTATGTTTTGCACACCGCGATTTTGCTGGTGTACATTTTACCGGCTCTACAGGCGTATTCAATCATATGTGGAAAGTGATCGGTGAGAATGTGGGCAAATACCGTTCTTATCCGAGAATTGTGGGTGAAACCGGTGGTAAGGATTTTGTGATCGCACACAAATCTGCCAATGTAGATGCCGTGGTAACTGCTTTAGCAAGAGGTGCATTTGAATTCCAGGGACAAAAATGTTCGGCTGCATCAAGGGCCTATATTCCAAGCAATATGGCTGATGAAGTGAAGAAGAAACTGGTGGCTGCGATCAAATCCATGAAAATGGGTACTGTTGAGGATTTCAGCAATTTTGTAAATGCGGTGATCGATGAGAAATCCTATAACAGCATTACCCGTTATATCAGTAATGCCAAAAGACATAAAAAAGCCAGTATCCTGGTTGGTGGCAACTACAGCAAAACCAAGGGCTTTTTTATTGAGCCCACAGTAATTGAAGCCAAAGACCCGAAATATGTGACCATGTGCGAAGAGATCTTCGGCCCGGTATTGACCATCCATGTATACAATGCCGAGAAATTTGAAGAAACCCTGAAACTGGTCGACAGCACTTCTCCTTATGCTTTAACGGGTGCCATTCTTGCCCAGGACAGGGCTGCGGTAGAACTGGCCACAGATAAGCTAAGAAATGCTGCCGGTAACTTCTATATCAACGACAAACCCACCGGAGCCGTTGTGGGCCAGCAGCCATTTGGCGGAGCACGTTCTTCCGGAACCAATGACAAAGCGGGCAGTATGATCAATCTTTACCGTTGGTTAAGTGCCAGAACCATCAAAGAAACCTATAATCCGCCGGTGGACTATACCTATCCGTTTTTACGTGAATCATAAATAACTTCACTGCGAGGAACGAAGCAGCCTGTGTTACAATTATCGGTCAGTCCGAATTTTGAGGCACAGTTTGCTTCGTCGTTCCTCCCCGCAATGACGGTTTCTCTCCAGAACTGTGGATAACAGTCAAAATACCCTAATATTCAACCCAAAACTCCAGACTCAGGACTTTTAACTCCAAACTTTTCCTCTATATTTGCCCCTCTAAAATTTAGCTTACGTGGCAACCAAATTTTCAAAGGAAACCTACCTATACTGGTACGAACTGATGCAGCTGATACGCCAGTTCGAGTTAAAGTCTGAAGAAATGTATAAAATGGCGGGCAAGATCCGTGGATTCTTCCACGCGTATATTGGCCAGGAAGCCATTGCTGCAGGATGTATGACAGCAACTTCACCCGGCGATCCTTTTATTACGGCTTACCGCGACCATGGTCTGGGATTGGCCAAGGGCATGTCTCCCAACTCCTGTATGGCTGAATTATATGGAAAAGCAACGGGTTGTTCCAAAGGAAAAGGAGGCAGTATGCACTTTTTCAGTGTAGAACACCGATTCTATGGCGGGCACGGTATTGTAGGTGCCCAGATTGGTACCGGAACAGGATTGGCATTTGCTGAAAAGTACAAAGGCACACAAAATGTGGTTCTTTGCTTTTTTGGCGATGGTGCGGCTCGTCAGGGCATCTTACATGAGAGCTTTAACCTGGCTATGTTGTGGAAATTACCGGTGATCTTTATTTGTGAGAACAATAACTACGCAATGGGAACCTCCATTGAGCGTACCAGCAATGTGGTAGATATTTATAAATTGGCCGATGCCTATGATATGCCTGCAGATAAGGTGGATGGCATGACACCGGAAAATGTTCATGAAAGCGTAGCACGTGCCGTTAAACGAGCCCGCGAAGGTGATGGCCCTACCCTGTTGGAATTAAAAACATACCGTTATAAAGGGCACTCTATCTCCGATCCGCAGAAATACCGTTCTAAGGAAGAAGTAGATGAATATAAAGACCAGGATCCTATTGGTAAAGTGCGTTCTACCATTTTAACCAATGGATTTGCCAGGGAAGAAGACCTGCAGGCAATTGATGCCCGTATTAATGTGGTGGTTGAAGAAAGCGTGAAATTTGCGGAAGAAAGCCCATGGCCAAGTGATGATGAATTGCTGAAAGATGTGTATGTGGATGATAATTATGTTTTTGATGTTGATTAATCCATTTTTTAAATCTGAATTTTAAAATAACAGTATGACAGAAACAAATGAGACCCTGGTTAAGATGCAGGGATTTTGGGGAAGGTTTCAAAAACCGGTAACCATTGCCCTTATCGTGATCGTTCTGGGTGTTGGTGGATGGTATGGTTACACCGAATATATCGTTAAACCAAAAGAAGAAAAAGCTGCAGACGCTTTATTTAAGGCACAGCAATATTTCAGTATCGATTCATCAAACCTGGTTTTGAACGGCGACGGACAAAGCAAAGGTGTATTGTACGTGATGAAGAATTTCAGTGGAACCAATGCGGCTAACCTCTGCGCTTACTATGCAGGTGTGAGCTATCTGAAACTGGGTGATTTTAACAATGCTGTTAAATACCTGAAGGATTTTTCAACAGATGCCAAGCAGATCCAGTTACTGGCGTATGGTTGCCTGGGTGATGCTTATTCTGAACTGAATAACAAAGAAGAAGCCATCGCAAATTATAAAAAGGCAGCTGCCACTTTTGAACTGGATGAGAACAATTCAGCTGAGTATTTATTCCGTGCAGGTTTACTGCAGGAGACTTCCGGCAAGACCAAGGAAGCGATTGATACCTACAAAGAACTGAAAGAGAAATTTCCAAAAACAGATAAAGGTTTTCAGGCTGATAAATATATCAACCGTTTAAGCCTTGAAAAAAACTAGTATGTAACCAATGGCTACAAAAGGCAATACAACAGTCAACAAAGGCATCCCTATTATAAAGGATGCCTTTGTTGTGATTGTGAAGACCGAATGGAATGCACCTATCATCAATAAACTGGAAGCGGGTGTAAAAAAGGTCTTCAAAGCACAAAATATCCGCAGCAAAACGATCACCGTGCCCGGGGCTTTTGAAATTCCATTTGCGGTAAAGAACCACTACACTTATTGCAACGAATTACCCGATGCCTATATTACATTAGGCACCATAATACGCGGCGATACTCCACATTTTGATTATGTATGCAAAGCTATTACGGATGGAGTGCTGCAATTGAATCTCTCGCTCGATGCACCTGTGATCTTTGGTGTATTAACGGTAGACAATGAACAGCAGGCCATTGAACGCATTGGCGGCAAGCATGGTCATAAAGGTGAAGAAGCAGCCATCACTGCAATAAAAATGATAGCTTTAAACAGGAAACTAAAAAAAGACTAACCCATAGTTATGTTACCATGAACGTACAAATCTTCATCCCCTGCTTTGTAGACCAGTTATATCCCGGTGTTGGTTTTAACATGGTGAAAGTATTAGAGAAAGCCGGTTGTACGGTCAGTTATAATCCACAACAAACCTGTTGCGGACAACCCGCATTTAACGCCGGTTTCTGGGGAGAAGCTAAAGAAGTTTGCAGCAAATTTCTTGCAGACTTTTCAGGATCCGATTATATTGTGGCACCCAGTGCCAGCTGTGTGGGTTTTGTAAGAAATTATTATACCAAACTGTTCGAAAACTCTCCCGAATCGGCCCTTGCCAAAAAAACAGCAGAAAGGGTATTTGAATTCTCTGAGTTCCTGATACATATACTTAAAGTAGATGATTTTGGTGCCACATTCAATGGCAAAGCCACTTATCATGACAGTTGTGCCGGACTGCGAGAATGCAAGATCAAATCCGAACCACGCCAACTACTCAGCAAAGTAAAAGGTCTCGAATTAATTGAGATGAATGACGTAGAAACCTGTTGTGGTTTTGGCGGAACTTTTGCTGTAAAATTTGAACCCATCAGTGTTGCTATGGGTGACCAGAAAGTAACCAATGCCGCCGCTACCGGCGCTGAATACATCATCAGCACAGACATGAGTTGCCTGATGCATATTGATGGATGCAATAAGAATAAAGAAGCGGGGTTGAAGGCGTTGCACTTAGCAGATGTCTTGGCAAATTTTTAATTAATAATTAAAAATTAGAAATTAGAAATTACTGCTGGAATTTATTTGCAGTCTTCTTAATCTGGCTATCCTTCTATCAACAAAATATATCAATTTTTAATTCTTAATTATTAATTTTTAATTACAATGAACTACTGGTTGATCAAATCTGAACCCTCCGTTTACAGCTGGGACCAGTTTGTTGCAGAAGGCGGAACTTTCTGGAATGGTGTTCGTAATTATGCGGCACGTAATAATCTCCGTTCAATGAAGAAAGGAGATCTGGCCTTCTGGTATCACAGCAATGAAGGAATGGAGATCGTGGGTATTGCCAAAGTGGTAAAGGAATCTTACCAGGATCCTACTACTCCCGATCCGGCATGGTTGGTGGTAGACTTTAAACCGCTTAAGAAATTAAAGAAACCAGTTGGTCTTGCACAGATGAAAGCAGATAAACGTTTGGCAGATATGGATCTGGTGAGACTGGGCAGATTATCGGTTGGCGCTGTGAAAGAAGCTGAATGGAAAATTGTGATGGAGATGGCAGAGTCGAAAATTTGATCGAACAGATCATTAGATAGCTATTAAAAAAAGGGCCGGATCATTAATATGATCCGGCCCTTTTTAATTTCAGCGATTGAATTACTTCTTTGTTATTTTAAATGCATCCAATTCTTTACCGTTGGTATCGAGTTGACGAATGGTGAGTGTTTTACCATTTACATCGGCAACCGTTAATGAATGAACCGTAGAAATAAACTTATCCGTGAACTTCTGCCATGAATCCGGATCCGTGGTTTGCTCAGGGTTATACAGCTCCTGCCCGCCTGCACCGGTGATCACATAAATAACACCTTTGGGCATTGTATTTGTTTTTCCGTCAAATATTTTGTCGAGTTTCCAGGCACCAGGCACTACCCTGCCCCTGATCGTCTTATTTTCCTTTCCACCTACCAGTAATGTACCTTTTTTATCCGGCGCAAAAGTCATTGGAAATGATCGCTGGTAATTATGTACATGGCCATTAAATACAACATCCACCTTACCTGCTTCAAAAATCGGCGATAATAAACGCATGTGTTGCTGCTCATAATGATCAATGGAAGAATTAAAACCGGGATGATGAAACAAAACAAAATGCCAGATCGCATCTTTTGAATTGGCAAGATCTTTGGTTACCCAATCCGTTAATTCTTTATCGGTCCAGTCAACATAGGTATCTGCATCCAATACCGTCCAGTGTGCATTTCCATAATTGAAGGAATAATTGGTCATACCCGGATATGACTCACCTGCGGCATCATAGAATGCTTTTTTATTGGCTTCAGAACCTTTTAAAACAGGAACGATGGCTCCGCCCTCTTTTCCAACAGGTCCGTTCAGGGGTTGTTCCCAAAACATATAATAAGCCAATGCATCGGGTGCTTTATCCAGATCACGGCTATCCGCATCATGGTTACCTACTGCAGCAATAAAAGGAATAGAACGCATCAGCGGTGCACCGGTTGTATCTGTTTTATCATTATTGTAAACTGGCCAGAATTTTTTCCTGTAATCAGAGATCAGCCCTGTTTCATAAACAATATCTCCTGGCACTACTACAAAATCAGGTTTTGTTAAATAGGCCTGTACAGCTAATTTTTTCTGATCAGGTGTTTCAGCACCTATATCCCCCATGGCAACAAAACGATAGGCTTGATCGGCCGATTTGATCGCCTGCCCTTCCGATGTAAAAACGGTTTTGCCATCTTTGATCACACGATAAGAAAAGCGTTTACCCGGAACCAGTCCTTGTAAAGAAGCATGATAAACCCGATGTGCAGCGATATTGGCTACGGCTACTTTGGTATAACTGATCTTTTCAGATTTCCTGAAATTATTATCTGCACCGGTTGTAAATTCTACCGTCCACAAAGCTTCTGCTTCGGCAACATGCCAAAGTAATTGCATGGACTGAGCAGTGGAATTATGTCCGATCTGCAGATACGGTTTAGTAACAAATACTTCCTGAGCAAATGATGTATTACAACTTAAAATGATCAGGAAAGCCAATAACAATCTGTTTATCATAAATTATATCAATTATTAATATCCGATTTGTATTAGAATTAATGCTGGTTACCTCTTCCGTTAGATTGATAGCAGCCGATATCTTTACCGGGTCCTAGTAATTCTGTTGCACCATATTTAGGATGCACGGATACATCGCCTCTGGGTCCAAATCCGGTATACCCGGCACCAATACAAGGCGAAGTTGGTTTTAATGCGAAATTATAAGTCCCTACTACCGAAATATCCCTTAATTGCAGGCCGGCAGGCAATGGAACAGGCGCATTGATAAATTGGGGATTGTTGATACCAACAACAGAAGCCGGTGCTGTATAAGCATCACCAACTTTCCAACCAGCAGGCAGGTAAGTAGAAGGTTTAGGAATATCTGTTTCCTGCGGCTGACTGATACAGGTACTTACAGAAAGTGAAGGAATGAACTGGCTGGCCACAGATATAGAATCTGCATAATAATAATTGTATCCGTAGCGTACATTGGCTGTATCTGCAATTGGATTTTGAACAATACGTAAACCAAATTTACAGTTAACGATCAGGTTATTATAAGCCATACCGGCAGCTCCTTCCTCAAAATTGATAGAACCACCACGGCCTGCAGCTGATCTTCTGTAACCTGAGTTTACAATAGTATTATTATACATCCGCACATTAGAACTCGGAAAACCAACAGCTACGTTGATATTTGACAATTTTGGTCCATTGGTTGCCATTCCGATACAAAGATTATAGGCAAAATCACCAATGGTGCCTGCTTTGGCATTCATAGCTTCACCACCGGTATAACCACATTTCTCAAATGTATTGCGGAACACTGCAATTTTACCGCCATTGATTCTCCAGGGATCATCCACACTTCCATAGATCCATGAATCTTCCAGAACGAAGGTTCCTGCCGGGTTCGCAAAATATAATGGGTATGGACTTGAACCACCTGTAAAACTTTTCATAGCAGAACTGATGGTTGCACCACCAAACTCAACCCGGGTCCATTTAATCACCATATAACTGGCAGTTGGTCCGCCAATGATACCTGTCCACTTTCCTTTCAGGGCAGGGTCAAGATCCGGATTTGCACCTAACTGGTCTGTTTTGGTAACGCCCGGATAAGTAAGCAGAATTGGTTTTTCTTTGGTTCCCAAACAAAACAAGGCTCCGTTTACTCCTAAACCAACGGGTACCCCGGCAGTTCCGGTGAAATTGATAGTAACACCTTCCTGTATGTTTAAGGTATCACCTGCTTTCACAAAAATATCACCGCAAACATTATAGGTTTTACCGGCCAACATGGTACCATTCAATGCCCCTGATAAACAAGTTGCATCACTAATAGGAGTAACAGGAGGAATCACGGCCTGCCATAATTCTTTGGTATCTGCTTTTTTCTCGCAGTTTGTAAACAAAACGACCGAAAGCAATGAAAGAAATAAAATATTCTTTTTCATATTGTAGAAATTAATTGGGATTAGAATTTATATCGCAGACCAAACAGATAAGATGCTCTGTAAAAATCTTTTTGAATGATGATCTTACTGTCGGGATTGGTTTGCAGGGAAAGGTTTCTGCCACCCGCTGCCTGATAACTGTTATAAGACTGATGAAGACTAAGCTCCAAAGGCGCATTGGTCAGGTTATTGATCTTGCCATAAAATGTCAGTCTTTTTACGATCCTTTTTTCAAATGAAAGATCTAATTGGGTTGTAGGAGATTGCCAGTAATGCAATCCTATATAAGGACTCACAAAAGAGATCCGCTCTCCTGTATACACAACAGCAAACTGGAAATCCAATCCCAGTTTAGGATCTTTATAGATCAGAGAAAGATTACCTACGTGATTGGATTGTCCCTGTAAAGGTCTTGTTTCAGATACATATTTCAGAAAGCTGGAAGATCCGCTTCTGTAAGACAATAACATACTGTCTTTGGTAATTTTCGATTGCGTATACGTGTAATTGGCAGAGATACCAAACACACCAAAATACTTGGTAACTACTGCTTCAAAACCGTAGTTAGTGGCTTTGGGTGCATTTACAGGTTCCAGGTAAAGGCTATTAATGTTCTTTGGTTTTACAGCAGCAATCTCAATAGGATCCTTAATGTTCTTATAGAAAGCACCTAATAAGATCTGATCTGCATTACCGGAATATAATTCATAACGCATATCCAGGTTATCTGCCAGGGTATGGTTCAGGTTTCTTGGATCACCGATTTCTTTAAAGAATTCGCCATCAGGTCCATCGGGGATCAACTCGGCAAATCCGGGTCTTGCCAATGCCTTGTAATAAGCCAACCGCAGGTTCTGGTTTTTGGCTAGTGCATATTTGAATTGTAAACTGGGCAATACATCCATATACCTGATGGTACCGGATTTAGCATCTACATCCTTGCTTAACTGTGTTTCATAATGCTGGTTAGTATATT
>CANGOX010000079.1 GCA_947455605.1 Chitinophagaceae bacterium | reverse complement strand
TTCATTATTGAGTGAAAACCCACAGATCAGAACAGCGATTTTTCTTTTAATGATAACGGATCGCAAAATATGAATCGGGTTTCGCGGTATCGCAAGATCAATCGGTTCGAACAAAATAGATACGATCCCATTACATCCCAGTTGTATACCCAGTTTGGCATCATCTTCATCTGAAGTATCGTAGATCACCAGTTTATTTTTTCCCTGCGTAATAGCTAACAGGGCTTTGCGTAAAGCATCGCCTTCGAGACAGCCGCCACTGATGGCACCAGTTAACTGACCATCTTCCGTTACCAGCATTCGAGCACCCGGTCTTCTGTAAGAGGACCCTTCTACATGCACTACCGTTGCCAATGCCATTTTCTTGCCCTCGCGGACAGCATTATCAAAAGCGGTTACAATGTCTTTGATCTCTTTCATATAGAAGGGGATACATTTAGGGTCTTGCCTTTTTCACTATCGCAGGTGTAACCGGAACAGCCGATTTGTTACCCCAGCTGTTTCTAACATAATTCAGAATATCCGAGATTTGTTCGTCGGTCAGATAATCCTGTGCAGGCATCACACCGTTATAGGGTTGACCGTTAACCGTAGTGGCGCCAGATTGTCCTTTAAGAATATTATCGATCATGGCTTTGACCGGTTTTTTTAAAAAATCCGATTTGGCAACCGGTGGAAATGCACCAGGTGTACCCTTACCATCAGGTTGATGACAGTTTTGGCAGTAGGTAGTATATGCTTCTTTGCCGCGTTCGATACTTTTGGGCATGCTGAATGCCTGTACAAAGGAACTAACTGAAAAAGCAGATGCAATGAGACAGATACTCCATCCTGTTTTTTGTAACATCATTTTATTTTATAACAGTTTAAACGATTTTATTGATATCAAACGGCAACCTTCTGATACGTTTACCTGTGGCAGCATAAATGGCATTGCACAAAGCCGGAGCAAAGGGTGGTAAGCCAGGCTCACCCACTCCTTTAATTTTCGGACCGCCGTTTGCAAGAATATGTACTTCTACTTTTGGCATTTCATTGATGCGCACCAGTTGGTTATTATGGAAATTGCTTTGTACGGTTTCCCCTTTCTCAAAAGTGATCCCGCTTTTAATAGCAGCGGTTAACGCCATTACGGCTGCACCCTGAACCTGTGCTTCAACCGTATCCGGATTTACAACAGTTCCCAGATCGATCACAGCAAATACTTTTTCTATTTTGATACCGGCACCTTTCTTCGAAACCTCTACTACATAACCTGCCTGACCCGCAAAGAATTCGTAATGCGCCACGCCTCTGCCCCATCCTGCCGGTAAAGGCTTATCCCAATGCGATACTTCTTTCAGTTTCTGTAAAATGGTTTTGGTATCCGATTCTTTCGTGAGCATGCCTAACCTGAATGCCATCGGATCTTTCTTGGCTTTTACGGCCATCTCATCAATAAAACACTCATGTGCAAAAGCAAGTGTAGAACTGGTAACAGAACGCCAGGCAACAACCGGTACATGCAGGTAATGATGCACATACAAATTCTTCATGTGCTCAATCTCATATTTCTGTTCGCTGATGCCCTCAGTCATGGTGCCATCAGCTTTTGTCTTATCATAATCTTTCTTACCACCAAGGGTTGGTGAGATCACTTTGTGCTGAAAGGCAATGGCTTTACCATCGGGTGTTAATGCACCTTTCATGGCAGAGTAGGTCATTGGTCGGAAAGGCCCCATCTTGGTATCGTCCTCTCTTGTCCAGATCGCTTTTACGGGCCTGCCAACTTTTTTGGTAAGCTGAACCGTTTCCATCACATAATCGGGATATAATCTTCTTCCAAATCCTCCACCATTAAAAGTTACATTCACTTTTACGTTTTCAGCCGGCACATTAAAGGTTCTGGGAATCTCATTCATGATACTTCCGGGAACCTGGGTTGAGGTCCATATTTCTACTTTGTTTCCATCATACCAGCTGGCCACACAATTCATGGGCTCAATAGGTGAATGAGAAACTACCGGTGTTTCATAAAATGCCTCCAGTTTTACGGATGCTTCTGCAAAGGTCTTATCAAAATCTCCCTGTGTGTGTTGTACGGCACCGGGTTCTTTGGCTGCATCACGCAGACTTTGTTCATATGCCTTGGAATTGAAATTTTCATTGCCCTGGTAATCCCACTTTACTACCAATGCTTTTCTGCCCTGCAAAGCTGCCCAGTAATTTTCTGCGATCACGGCAACACCTTCATTTTTTTGGCCGCTGATATTTCTTTCACAGGTTTCCACAGCAATTACTCCTTTCACTTTTTTAGCTGCAGTTGCATCAAAACTTACTAACTGTCCGCCAAATTTGGGGCAACGTTCTATGGATGCATATACCATTCCCGGAACTGTTATATCTATTCCGAATATGGCTTTACCATTTGTTTTTAAGGGTACATCAGGCCGTGGAGATTTTTTACCCAGTATTTTAAAATCTTTGGGATCTTTTAAGGTAGGAGATTTAGGTACTTCTACTTTAGCAGCAGTTTCTGCCAGCTCGCCATATCCCATACTTTTTCCTGTGGGTTTATGAAACACTTTGGCGTTCTCTGCATAACATTCAGTAACGGGCACATTCCATTGCTGACTAGCCGCTTTGATCAGCATTTCACGGGCAGAAGCCCCAACTTTGCGCATGTTCTGGTAGCCGGTACGGATAGACGCACTGCCACCGGCAGATTGTCCGCCGCCGAATTTCTTTTCACCACCTGTTTGTTTGATGGTAACCTGTTCGAGAGAAACTTCCAGCTCTTCAGCGATCATTGCCGGAACAGACTGGAAAGTACCCTGCCCTATTTCAGGACGGGTATTAAAAATAGTGATCTGGCCGGTTTTCTCTATGATAACAAAAGGTGTGATCTCAAATGTTTCGCCGGCAGCTGCCAATTCTTCTACAGCGGTTTCGCCATTGGCAGAAAGACCAAACACCAGTCCCACACCTGTAATACCCGATATACGGAGAAAATTACGGCGGTCTAAATTAGGTAAGGAAGTATTCATGGTAAGAATAATTTTGGTTGGGTTTACTTGATCAATTCAGATGCACGGTGTATAGCGCTGCGTACACGTTGGTAAGTGCCGCAACGGCAAAGATTGCCCTGCATGGCAGCATCAATATCTGCATCCGTGGGATGTGGTTTAGATTTCAACAAAGCCGTAGCACTCATGATCTGCCCCGACTGGCAATAGCCGCATTGCGGCACCTGTAATTCTATCCAGGCTTTCTGTACCGCTTCTCCTACTTTTTCTGAGAGGCCTTCAATAGTAGTGATCTTTTTCCCCGCAGCTGCAGCTACCGGAAAACTACAGGAACGAACGGGGGTTCCATCCACATGCACCGTGCAGGCTCCGCACTGGGCCATGCCACATCCAAACTTGGTGCCGGTTAGTCCAACCATATCCCTGATAGCCCAGAGCAGGGGCATATCCGGACTTGCATCTACCTCGTATGATTTGTTGTTGATGGTTAGTTTGATCATATAAATGCTGTTTACAGTTTTTTAGAAATTGGGCTGACTCGTAAAATTAGTGTTTACACAATGGATTTTTTGTAAAAATTTATGCCCAAACCGGGTTGTGAAACAGGCATTTTTGGCTTTTGTTTGAAAGATGTAACCATTTGTTTGAAAAATGTAAATTCTGCCCCCCTCTTGGCCGGGAATGTTTCCATCTATACTATAAACAACAAAGCAACTGAAAACAAATTCCAGTTGCTTTATTATCAGGTAATCAGTTCTACCAGATCTTTACCCGTAAACTATCTTCCCTGAACATCTTATCCCCTTTTTTAACGCCAAATGCCTCATAAAATTCAGGAATATTGGCCATCGGGCCATTAACTCTTTCTTTGGAAGGGGCATGTACGTCGGTTTTTAATTGCATAGCCAGTAATTCTTTCCGCTCCACATACAGCCATCCGAATGCATAGCCCAAAAAGTATCGCTGCATGGGTGTGAGCCCGTTGATCTTCTCCCCTTTTTTATACTGCTCTGTTTTTTTGAACGCATCAATTCCAAGTAACAGTCCGCCAAGGTCGGCAATATTCTCTCCCTGTGTAGCATCCCCATTTACATGCAGGGTGTCTACCGGGATAAATTCATTAAACTGTCTAATGATCTTTTTAGCCCGTTCACTAAACTGTTTGGCATCTGCATCCTGCCACCAGTTCTTTAAATTCCCAGCGGCATCGTATTGTCGTCCCTGGTCATCAAAACCATGGGTTATTTCATGACCGATCGTAGAAGCTCCGGCATATCCATATACAAATGCATCATCAAGCTCGGCATCTTTCATACCCGGCACAGCAAAGATCCCTGCAGGCAGAACGATCTCATTATTACTGGGATTATAATATGCATTATAGGTTTGCGGAGTCATGCTCCATTCTGTTCTGTCTACCGGCTTACCCAGTTTATTGATATTATAATTGAACCACCATTCTTTTGCTCTTTGCATATTCAGCACAAATGGCCCTTTATCAATTTTGAGTGCACTGAAATCTTTCCATTTTTCAGGATACCCTACTTTTTTGCTGATCTTCCCCAGTTTCTCCTGAGCTTTCTGTTTGGTGCTGTCAGACATCCAATCCAGTTTCTGGATTCTTTCTTTATAAGCACTGCGGATATTTTCAACCATGGTATTGTACCGCTCTTTTGCTTTCTCGTTAAAATATTCTTTCACAAATAATTGTCCCAATGCTTCACCAATCGCCGATTCTTCTGCATCCAGAACCCTTTTCCAGCGCGGACGAGGCTCTGCGCTGCCATTGATCGTTTGTGTGTAGGCAAAATTGTTCAAAAATGTGCGGCTGTCGAGATAAGCCGAACTGCGGCGTACAAGGTTAAACCGTAAATAATTCTTCCAGTCGGCCAGGGGGGCTGTGGTAATTTCTTTATCGAGGGCAGCAAAGAATTCAGGTTGCCCTACAATCACTGAATCCAGTTTTTGAATACCTACATCGGCCAGATAAACAGGCCAGTTGATCACCGGCGACATTTTCTGCAATCCGGCCATATCCATTTTATGATAATTCTTATAAGGATCACGCAGGTCGGCAAGTTTACGGCAGGCTTTGGCCAAACGGGTTTCTAACTGGTATACTTTGTCGGCATTGGCCATTGCCAGCAAACTGTCATCCCCTAACTGGCGAAAGGTTTGAGCAAGATATTTCCGATAGGCTTTTTGTACGTTCACAGTCTTCTCGTCGGTATTAAAATAATAATCCCTATCCGGCATGCCAAGGCCACCCTGCCATACCTGATAGGCGATCTGTTCACTGTTTTTATCATCCTGCCCTATTCCATATACGAAAAGCATGTTGATGCTTTTTTTATGGAGACGGGCCACTTCTTTCATTAAGTCCTGAGCATTAGCCATATTCTGAATATCTGCCAGATCTGCCTTTAATGGATCGAGCCCTTGTTTTTCGGCAGCAGCAGAATCCATTCCGCTTTGCCAGAAATCGCCAATTTTTTGGGAAATGGTACCCTCGGCTGCCGACTCTTTGACAGCTTTTTCATTGATCGCTTTTAGTCTGTCATAAATATCATTCTGAACCAATGTGCCTACGCCCCATCCGCTTTCTGAAGCAGGAATGGCATTATTTTTGATCCATCCACCATTGGCATACTGGAAGAAATCATTCGCAGGATTTACCGATGTATCCCGATCATTAGAGAGGAAATCGGGCGCAGTTTTTTCGGTCTTCGTATTACAGGAAAGAAGTAATGTAGCCGATAAGATGCCACAGAATAAAGCTGTCAGTTTCATATAGCGGTTTTAATGTATCTCTAAGGTAGTGTTTCATTGGAAGAAATTTATGTATTTTGTAAGAGTGGTTGGTCTTTTTCAAAGAAGCCCACAAAATGTTTTTCTTATCCAAAAATCTTTATCTTTAAACCCACAATAAACAGAACCATGAAAAAATTATTCTTAGCCATCATTATTTCTGCAGGATTTACAGGTGCGGCTTTTGCGCAAACTGCTGCAACCGCTACTCCTGCCCAGGTAACCTCTGCAAGCAAAGCAGTGATCAGTTTTCCTGCAGACGCATTTGATTTTGGAAGCGTTCCACAGAACATTCCTGTTACCCACGTATTCAGTTTTAAAAACACCGGTAAAGAGCCATTGGTACTGAGTTCGGTGACTGCTTCTTGCGGTTGCACAACTCCTGAATGGCCTAAAGAACCCGTAGCACCGGGTGCCACAGCTACGATCAAAGCCACGTACAATGCAGCCAATCCGGGTGTATTTACCAAAACGATCACTGTAGTTTCTAATGCAGCTACTCCCACAACTGTACTGACCATTAAAGGTGATGTAAAACCAGCAGCTGCACCAGCTGCTGCTACTGCCGCTCCTGCAAAAGCTCAGTCAGCTGCACCTAAAAAGAACTAATCATTCTATTTTAACAAATCTTTGCATACAGCGCCGGAACCTATGTTCCGGCGTTTTTTTGGGCCTTTTGGTGAAAACTATTCCAATAAAATCGGCCATTTCAGTCAAAGAAAAATGCATCGGGTATTAATCCCCTTATACTTTCCTGAAAAAATCAACCTTTAAAATCAGGCTTTAACATCCCGTTAGTAAGCGGCTGGCAGCGTTTTTGTTCTATATCGGTTCATAGGAATATAAAACCGAACTTTATGCAGGCTATTGTGAACAGTATACAGAAACTTCTGAAACAGAAACTGAACATTTATGCAACCGTATTAACCCCCAAAACAGACCTGAAAAAAGATCTGAATCTGGTAGACTGGGAGATGCTCTATCTCCTGAATGCTGTAGAAAAGAAATGGCATGTATCCATAACCCAAAACGACCAGGAAAGTATCGGCAATATTGAGCAGTTGGTGGCAGTGGTAAGGAAACAGTCTCTTGGGAGGAGTTAGGGGTTTGGGGTTTGGAGTTTGGGGTTTGGGGTTTTAACTAACTCGCATTGATCCTCTTTATTGTGAATATTGAGCTTGTGGTTGCCTTCATGCATTCCCGAATACCTGTATCTTTAGCAACACAATGTTGCTGATGAAAAAGATACTTTTACTCTCCCTTTTTGCTTGCTTTTTTGTTTGTGCCCGGTCACAGAATATCCCTTACCGTTCCGGTAATAATAGCTGGAAAGAAGATTCATTGGGCAACCATCGTGCGGTGATCCAATTTACCGGTGAAGGTAAGATCGCCAAAGTTGTGATCGCCTGGCGAAGGAATGATCCGGATCCAGATAAGAAAAGGATCATTATACAGGATGCTGCCACCCAAAAGAAAATACTGAATGTAAAAGCAGGCACCGTTACCAATGAGACCGGTGAGGTTTATTTTGAACCTGTTTCAGGAAAAGGTATTTACTATATATATTATATGCCCTATCGTAATGAAGGGCGTTCTAACTATCCGAAAGGTGTTTACTTACCGGTAGAAAATACCGCATCAAACGAGTGGCTGCAATCCATCAATCAGAAAACTTTGGTAAACACCGTTGTGAAGGAGATCCAATCGATCAATGCATTCAACAGTTTTTACCCGATGGAAGTGATTGCCACGGCAAAAGAAACCGAAACCGTTATTGCAAAAAGTAAAAGAGAGGATTATCTGGTATTTACCGAAGACAGGATGTTCCCCATCAAAATGAAGAACCGGCTTCCGCAAAAATGGATCCAAAAAACGGCTTCCGGATCATTTGCCGGCCAAACGGCCAAGGGAGAAAACTACACATATCAATTAGGTATCTATGCCTTAAAGAATCTGGAAGAAGTAACAGTAAGTTTCAGCGACCTGATCAATGATAAAGGCGGAAAAATTTCTTCCTCATTATCCTATTGCATAAATACCGGTGGCACAGATTATGCTGCGCATCCCTTTACAAAAAAAATAAGTATCCCGGAAAAAGATGTACAGGCTTTATGGTGTGGTATTGATATACCCAAAGATATTGCATCAGGAACCTATAAAGGAAAAGCTACCATTACTGTCCGAAATGCAGCGCCCACAATTATCCCATTAACCATTACAGTGAGCAATACAGTATTGACAGATGGAGGTATCAGCGACCCATCCAAACAAACCCGTTTGAAATGGATCAACTCTACCATTGCACAGGAGAATACGGTAATTGCCCCCTATACGCCCCTTACACTCCAACAGAGAACCATCAGTTTACTCGGCAGAAAAGTAGAAGTGAATGAAGATGGCTTTCCTAAACAGATCCAGACTTTTTTTACACAGGAGATGACGGGCTATACCGATCAACCTAATCCTGTTTTATATGAACCTATCCATTTCCATTTCACAAAAATGGATGGGAAGAACCTATTACTTAAAAGCAAGGGTCTTGTGTTTACCAAACAGGAAGCGGGTACTTTTCAATGGCAGGCAAGCAGTGTGAATGATACTTTACAGATGGATGTTGCGGCTTCACTGGAATTTGACGGATTTGCCTCTTTTACTGTTAAAGTAAGCGCTTTACAGGATGTACAACTGAAGGATATCACCATGCATATTCCTTTCAAAAAAGAAATGGCTAAATATTTAATGGGGCTTGGACAAAAAGGTGGAGAACGCCCGGAGCAGGTAAACTGGAAATGGGATGTGGCTACAAAAAATCAGGATGGGGCATGGATCGGTTCGGTAAATGCAGGCTTGCAATATTCATTGCGTGATGAAAAATATATCCGTCCCTTAAATACAAATTTCTATTTACAAAAACCCTTGCTACTTCCCAATTCATGGGGCAATGAAAACAAGGGTGGCATTACTGTGGGCATCAAGGGTAGTTCTATGCTTGCCAATAATTATACTGGTGAAAGAAGTCTGAAGAAAGGAGATGTTTTGTATTTCAATTTCACTTTACTCATTACCCCATTCCACCCTATCAATACAGATTTTCAGTGGGAAACCAGATTTTATCATAAATACAATAACCTGGATACCATTAAAGCTACCGGTGCTACGGTTGTAAACATTCACCATGCCACACCCATCAATCCATGGATCAACTATCCTTTTATTGAACACAAAAAAATGAAGGACTATATTGATGAAGCGCATAGTAAGGGATTAAAAGTAAAGATCTATAATACCGTTCGCGAACTATCTAACCGTGCTTATGAAACATTCCCTTTACGAAGTTTGGGGCATGAGATCTATTCAACCGGTAAGGGTGGCGGATTCAGTTGGTTACAGGAACATGTTAACGATGATTATATCGCGGCATGGTTTGTACCTGAGATCAAAGATGCCGCCCTGGTAAACAGTGGTATGAGCCGCTGGCATAATTATTATGTAGAGGGCATGAACTGGCTTACACAGAAGGTTGGAATTGATGGCATCTATCTGGATGATGTGGCTTTTGACAGAACCACTATGAAGCGCGTGAAACGTGTGCTCACAAAAGATGGTCACCCGGGCATTATTGATCTCCATTCTGCCAATCAATATAATAAGAGCGATGGTTTTAATAACAGTGCCAATTTATACATGGAGCATTTCCCTTACCTCAACCGTTTATGGTTTGGCGAATATTTCGATTATGAAAAGAATGGCGCAGATTTCTTTCTGACTGAAGTAAGCGGTATTCCTTTTGGTCTGATGGGTGAAATGCTGGAACATGGAGGTAATCCATGGAGGGGAATGATCTTTGGCATGACTAACCGAATGCCATGGAGTGATAATGCGGACCCCCGTCCTATCTGGAAAGCATGGGATGATTTTGGATTGAAAGGTTCTTCCATGATCGGGTACTGGAGTGAGAATTGCCCGGTTAAGACCAGCAATGATAAAGTACTTGCAACCGTTTACAAAAAGAATGGATCCGCCATGATCGCCATAGCCAGCTGGGCCGATACTGATACCCAAATTCAACTTCAGATCGATTGGAAAAAGCTGGGGATCGACCCTTCCAAAGCAAGCATTGTGGCACCGGAGATCAAAGACTTTCAATCAGGAAATACTTTCCTTGCAACGGATAATATAAAATTGGAGAAAGGAAAAGGTTGGTTGCTCGTGGTGAAAGAAAAATAATTTTCATTTAAGAAACCATAGTAAAAGAGGTAAGGCACACAGGCTTTACCTCTTTTTTTATTCGGCAAATACGTAAGAAATTACAGGTATAAATACGCTACCATAATCTGCTGCTAAGTTTCATCTTTATGGGGTCCTATTATTTAAAACATTTTCTATGGCAATCCCTATTTCAGACGATCGCATCATCAGTAAAATTCTTTACATAAGGAGTCAGAAAGTAATGCTGGACGAAGATCTGGCTAAACTATACAATGTAGAAACCAAAAGACTGAACGAACAGGTAAAACGGAATATCGACAGGTTTCCGAAAGATTTCATGTTTCAGCTTACTCCCAAAGAGTTTACCAACTTGAAGTCGCAATTTGCGACTTCAAGTTGGGGTGGTAAAAGAAAGCTTCCATTGGCTTTTACAGAGCATGGAATACTCATGCTTTCAGGTGTATTGAATAGTAAAACAGCGATAAAGGTAAATGTCCGGATCATCCGGATATTTATTAAAATGCGCGAGATGATGCTTTTACATAAAGACATATTATTAAAGCTTGAAATACTCGAAAAAGATGTAACCAATAACACAAAAGATATTCAGGTGATCTTCCAATACGTAAAACAACTATTGAACCCTCCTTCTCCACCCAGAAGAAAAATTGGGTTTATTCAGGATGACAGATGATGATTATATTTATTGAACAAATATTTGCAACATGAAATCGCTAAAAGAATCTGCCATTCATTTTCTGAATCTGACAGCATCAGGTCAATCAAGAGAAGCATTTCGATTATACACTGCGGAAAATTTCAAACACCATAATGCCTATTTCAAGGGCGATGGCGAAACGCTGATGCTGGCGATGGAGGACAATGCAAAACAACACCCTAATAAACTATTTGAAGTGCAAAGGGCATTAGAGGATGGGAACATGGTAGCCGTTCACTCGAAAGTGATCATGGATATGTTTCCATTGGGTTTGGCAGTAATGCATATATTCCGTTTTAACAACGGCCGTATTGAAGAGTTATGGGATTTTGGGCAGGCTGTTCCGGAAAACATGGTGAATGAGAATGGAATGTTTTAATGAATGTAAATAATCAGATGCTATTGTTGTTGGTCATAAGACCAACAACGGCTTATAAAAGAAGAAGCCGCAAAATTGCGGCTTCTTCTTTTATAAGCAAGCAGTCGGAAAACTATTTTGCTTTACGGATATAAATATTCCCCGTCATATTCTTCATCATAATTTCAGGACCTCCTCCGTTGATTTTTCCATAGATCCAGTTATCCGTACTTACACGGTACATACCACCCTGATTGGTGCGGTTAACTTTCGCCTGACTTTTGTCTGTTTCAATATCAAAATCAGTATACATCTCCCCCATATCTGTTTTCAGTTTTACATTTCCTTTGAAAGTAGCGGGAAAAGTTACATCCACATTACCATTTAGGGTAGAAAAAGCCATGGCAGCTTTTGTATCAATACTTTTAAAGGTAGCTACCACCGGGCCGTTTACGGTATTGGCTACCACCGAACCGGATACATTGGTCAGATGAATGGCACCATTGGTATTACTGATCTCCAATTCACCATTTACATTGGTCACATCAATATCACCATCATTTACAGTATTCAACTTTAATCCGGCTTCTGATTGAGGCACTTTAATAGTAAGTGTTATAGCCCCTTTCCATGAATCTGAATGAACGGTTACGCGATTGTTCTTCTCTTCGGCACTCACATCAAAATTATTTCCTGCATTAATTTGTTTCATGCCACCGGTATTGTTTTTTTCCTTGTTTACATTTGTGTTAACATTCACGTTTACATTCACACCACCGTCTCTGCCTGCTTTTCTGGCTTTCTTATCAGTTGTAGAACCAGACTGCACATCAATTACAATATCCTTTCCTTCATAACTCACCACTTTGATAGATCCGTTAACCAATCCTACATTCAGTTTGAATGGTTTTCCGGGTTCACTCAAAGGAACGGTCAATTGTTCTTTCTGTTCTGTCTGTGCCTTGATGCCTGTTGTTACTACCATCATCAGTAAGAAAGCAGCAGCGATTTTTATCGTTTTCATATTTGGGGATTAAGATTGTTTTTTAATATAGATATTTCCGTTCAAAGTTTCGAATTTGAATTGTTTTCCGCCGGAGCCTATCCGCATTTTGGTATCCTTATTCATTTTATACACCGTTCCATCACCCTTCTTTTCCTGGTTCTTTGTAACAGTTGGTGCGAGCATTTCCACATCCGGAAAATCTGTATAGAAAGCACCATTCATGCTCTTAAACTGAAAATCTGCGGATAGATTAGGTTGGAAAGTGGCTGTCAATTTTCCGTTCAAAGTATAATAAGTTGAAGACTCCGGGGGATTGCTAAGATAATTCACACTCAGGTCTCCGTTAATAGTATGTGCATGTGTAGTGCCTTTTGCATTCAGGATAGTGATCGCACCATTTACATTGTTTACATGTAATTGCCCGGATACATTTTTAACCGTCACATCCCCATCATTTACTGTTGATACGCGCAGATTCATATTGTAAGGAACTTTCACCGTAAACTCCAGTTTGCAACGATATTCGATCCTTCTGCGTTCGGGCCAGTCGTAACTGTCGCGCCAATCATGCGGCCTTGTATCCCAGGGTGCCAGTATATATGCCACCACACTATCACCTATCTGTTCAAAACCCAGTTTGATCTCTTTTTTGCCCTGTTCCAGAATATCTGTTGTTCTGGCTGAAATGGTTTTATCAATCTCTATCACTACTTTATCACCGGCATAGCCTTCCACTTTTACAGAACCATCCAGGTTATAAATAGCCAGCATGCCTGCTGATGATTGTTTGATCGCATACTCTTTAGTAATATGCTCTTTGGCCTGTTCGGGATATTCTTTCTGGTAACGTTCGCGTCTTTCTGCTTCTTTTTCTTTTTGTCTTTCTTCACGCTCCTGTTCCTTTACGCGTTGTTTTTCTTCTTTGCTATCCTGCGATTGGGCCGGTGCCTGGGCACAGGAGAGTACTAACCCTGCCAGCAGGGGAATCAATATTTTTTTCATGATGGTTTAATTTAAATAAGGCGGTTAATGGTTTTTTCTATCTTGGTCCTGATAGTGGTATCAAGCCCTTTCTGTTCCAGTAGTTTTCTGAATGACCGAACCGATCGTTTCTCCTGCAGTTTCAGCATAGCATCTGCAAGAGCGGATTGAACCAGGGGCGAATCCTGTTGTATAATGGATTGTACCAGTCCTTCTCTTACTGCCGGGTCGCTTGCCAGATTGGTCAATGCTTCCAATGTTACCAGCCGAACATTCACATTGGGGTCGTTATTCAAGGTGGAGAAGAGTGCGTCCACTACTTCCTTGTTCGTGCTTTTGATCTCGCTTGTAAAACTTACTCCCTTGATGCGTTCTGAGGCAGATGGATTTTCCAGTAAGGATAACATCATCATCTCCTTCATTTCATGCACCTGCGAAGAGAGTGCTGCGATTTCTTTATTACCCTCAACACCCTGGCGATTCATTAAGTATCCAAAACCAAGTCCCACAACTATCAGAACAATACTATAAGCCAACTGCATACGCGGTTGCAATACCCACAACTGTTTCAGATGCTCCCAAAGGTTCGCAAAAGGGTTTTTCTTTTCAACAAGAGAACCCTTGTACTCATCCAGCATAGATTGGAAACGAATGGTCATATCTGCCGATGGTTTAGGCGCAGGCATCTCTCCCATCAGGTTCCATACCTGTTGACCGGCTTCCAGTTCCTCACTGCATTCTGTACATGCGGCAAGGTGCAGTTCAAAATTGCTACGTTCTGCCTCTGTCATTTCATTGTTGATATAACGGGTTATCTGTTCTTTATCCTGATCACATTTCATCTGCTATCGATTTAATCTCCAATGTTTGCAAAAATATTTTTCAATTGGTTCACCGCGCGGTGTACCCTTACTTTTACGGCGCCTTCGGTAATATCCAGTATCCGGGCAATTTCGTGATACCTCAGTTCCTGGAATTTGCTTAATATCAATACCTCGCGACTTTCCTCATTCAGTTTACTCATAGCCTGCTGTAAAGATGCCAGTTCCTGTTTTTTATGCAAGGGCATATCGGCCATTGCTCCTCCGCCAATCCTTTCTGCAAAATCTTCAATATCCAGATGGCGTATATTTCTTTTCAGGCTCCGGCCATGATCATTTACCACATTCCGGGCCAGATGGTACATCCATGTTTTGAATTCTCCCTCTCCACTAAACGTGTGTCGGTATTTAAGCATGCGGTAGAAAACATTCTGTGCCAGATCCTCACTCAACTCACGGTCATGGGTCATATGAAACAGAAATCCAAAGAGCTGCCGGTGGTGCCGCTCAAAGAGCAGACCCATCTTGTCCAGGTCGCCGGCTTTTACCTTTAACATGATCGAATTATCTGAAAGCGGGTTCAAGCGGCTCGTTATGGTTTTGAATGATATGTTTAGAAACTACAGAATGAAAGTAAGGTTACAGAAAAACGGGGATTTTTTTGAATAAATGGGTATAATCGGCCCAAGCCTCCTGAAATAAGCCCATACCGGCCAAAATGGATCAGGCCAGACAGTGCGAATTACCGACTGGTATCATACAGGGACATTTTGAGGAATTATTATATTTATATCTTATTTCATATGAAATCCATTCATTATGCCAAAAAGCGTTAAGCCTTCCGATAAAGACCAGGTATCCCAACATATCCGGAACTGGGTAAGATAATTACGTATTTGAGAAAGCTGATCCTCAGCACCGACAAATCCATCGGAGAACGTATCAAGTGGAATAACCCCAGTTTTTATTATACGGGTGAGTTAAAAGAGTTCGACCCGAAAGAATATAGAAGAGAACTCATTGTTTGTAATCTGCACAAAGGCAGGATCATGCTTGTACTCCCCAGTGGTGCCAAAGTAAAAGACAGTTCCGGTTTATTGGAAGGAGAGTATAAAGATGGCCGGAGGCTGATTGTTTTTACAGATCTCAATGATGTAAAAGCCAAAGAAAAGAAATTGCAATCCATTATTAAACAATGGCTCGCTTTGGTTGATAAGGTTTGATCAATTTTAGTGCAAAACAGAATTCACAGATTTATATAAAGTAAGCAGACTGGTGAGAATTACCAGCCCCCCAACCAAAAAATACATGGTCTTTAAAGGTAGTTTACCTACCAGCCTGGCTGCAATGGGTGCGGCAATGATACCGCCAAGGATAAGTCCCAGTACATCAAATATGGGAATATGCTTCAAGAGGATAAAGAAAGTAACGGCACTTGCAAACACCACAAAAAATTCTGCCAGACAAACCGAGCCGATCACATAACGGGCAGATTTTCTTTTTGAGATCAGGGTACTGGTGACCAATGCTCCCCATCCACCACCCGCAAATGCGTCCATAAATCCGCCAATACCTGCCAGCCATCCGGCACGTTTTACTTTATCCTGTACGCTCTTTTTGCGAAGGGCTTTTTTGATAATAAAATATCCCAGGTAACAGGTGTACAGCGCCAATGGAATACGAACATAGGAAGAATACTTTTGTCCAACATACGCTAAAGAAGCCCCTGCAATAGCACCCACAATACCGGGTATGACCAATGCTTTGAATAATTTTTTATTGATATTCCCGAAGCGATGATGGCTGTAGCCTGATACCCCACTGGAGAAAACGCGGGCAGAATGTACACGACTGCTTACGATTGCCGGGCTAACTCCATTGGCTAACAGAAACGTAGTAGAAATGGTTCCGTATCCCATGCCCAGAGAGCCATCCACCATCTGTGCCATAAACCCTGTAAGTAGCATGATAAGAAAAGAAGGCGTATCAATATAATCAGGTACTGAACGAATCGCGTCAAATACCTGTGTGGATGGGATCAGCGAAAACAGTGTATGCCCAACGATCATGAAGACAAAGGCAAACAGACACCATTTTACGATCTGTTGCCATTTTTTTTCTTTGGGTTTCTGAAGGTTCAGTTCATCCAGAGAAACTTTTTTGGCCACCAATACTTTGGTGAGATCATTGAGTTGTTTCACCTTATCCGAAAAATCGCCGTTCAGTGTTTTGCGGATGGATTGCATATCATTAAGTACATCATCCATTTCACCGGGTATGATCTCATTCAATACTTCTTTTAACCGTTTGGCAATAGTGGGTGATTTTCCATTGGTAGAGATGGCGATCTTCAGGTTTCCTTTAGAAACAACCGAGCTCAGATAAAAATCGCAGAGCTCCGGTTTATCCGCAACATTCACGAGTAATTTTTTAACTTTTGCATCAAGCCTTACCTGTTCGCTCACAGATCTGTCATCAACCCCTACGATCACCAGCTCTATTCCTTCCAGATCTGATGGCTCATACCGTTTTTCTACCAGTTCGATATTGGAATGCTGCAATGCAAGCAATCTGATCTCATCAGAAATATGTTCAGCAACCAGTTTTAAAGAAGTACCGGGTGCATTATAGAGTACAGATTGTAGTTTTTCCATTCCTACATAACCACCCCCAACAATTAACAGCTTAAGGTTTTCCAGTTTCAGGAATACCGGAAACAGGTGATTGGTATCAACCCCCTGCTGCTGTTTTACTTTAGATAATGTAGAATCTGTTGTGATCAAAAATTGATTTTATACTATTGGGAAACCAGGCTGAAAGCCTGCAAAATAGTAAAATTCTATTAATTTAGTAGACTTATCTTTTCCGAAGGTCAAGGTTATGAAAATAAAACACACGGGCAGCGCTGATATCCTTAAAGGTATTACCCGTAGCCTGTTGCTGAAACAGGTTCATATAGCCAAACTGCAGGTTATCACGGGCATTTGTATGATAACTGAACCCAATAAAAAAGCGGTTTTGATCGAAGTAGTTGTAAACGATCTCCTTTCCGAAATTAATATGCAGTTCATCATTTAACACAAAAGAGAGTGAATGGGGTGCAAAAGCTTTCTTAGTCAGGGGCAGGTTCAGTAAAAAATTATACCGCACCTTCCAGTTATAAACATACCCATCAGCCAGGTGATCATTGTCGGCGATCTTATGCTTGAATTTTTCCTCCAGCCTTACCCATTGCATTAACCGGAGGCGGGGAAATTTTGTATGCCACTGAAGCTGTTGCCAGATTCGGTGTTCGGGCTGGGTAATATTTGTATGATTATCACCGGCATAATTACTCACATATGCATAGCCCAGAGTAAGTTTGGTATTATCCGTAAGGTAATACGTAAGCCCTACCCTTGCTATGGATTGAGAGAAATTATTGACAAATGACTCTTTGGTACGCAAATGCGCGTCTGCCCATACACCCCATTTATCGGAGAGCCGGGTTTGATTAAAATAACCCAGCCATAACTGATTGATAGGCTGAATGGTTTTGATTGTTTGCGCAGAACCTGTTTCGGCAAATCCAATATAAAAAAGGGCTAGCAGGTAATATCTTCTTTTCATAAAAACAGAACAGTTTATTTGGTCAACAATCCATCCAGTGTAATGGCTACATAAAAGAGCGCTCCAATAGTTGGTCCGCCCGCATATTCAATATGCCGGTTATTTAAAATATTGGTT